>CAYQBR010000001.1:0-1647 GCA_964415735.1 uncultured Klebsiella sp.
GCGACGATGCGGCTCACGCCGATGCCGTAGCAGCCCATGATCATGACCTGGGTCTTGCCGTTCTCGTCCAGATAGGTGGCGTTCATGGCCTGGCTGTACTTGGTGCCCAACTGGAAGATGTGGCCGACTTCGATGCCGCGCTTGATGGACAGGGTGCCCTGGCCGTCCGGGCTCAGATCGCCCTCGCGCACCTTGCGGATGTCGGCACTGCTGTCGAAGCGGCACGCGCTTCCCCAGTTGGCATCGACCAGGTGGAAGCCATCGCGGTTCGCGCCACAGACGAAGTTCACCAGATTCACCACGCTGTGGTCGGCAATCACGGGAATCGACAGCGCGACGGGGCCAAGGCTGCCGGGCTGACAGCCGAGAGTGGCGGCAATCTGGCTGTCGTCGGCCAGCGTGAAGGGCGAGGCGACCTGCGCCAGCTTCTCGGCCTTCACTGGGTTGATGTCCTGATCTCCTCGAATCAGCAGAGCCACCAGGCCACTCGGATTCTCCTCACTCACCACGCCCTTGACGACAAGGGTCTTCACCAGGCGGCGTGCCTCCTTGCCCAGCAGCGTGGCGACTTCCTCGATGGCGTGGGCGCCGGGTGTGGCGACTGTCTGTGCGCTGGCCGCGGGGCTTTCCGCCGCACAGAAATCGGCGTCGGGCAACTGGCCGGTGGCCATCTCGATATTGGCGGCGTACTGGCTGGCCGTGCTGAAGACGATCTCGTCTTCGCCCGAATCCGCCAGCACATGGAATTCATGCGACATGCTGCCGCCGATGTTGCCGGAGTCGGCCAGCACCGGGCGGTATTCCAGCCCCAGGCGCTCGAAGATTCGGCAGTAAGTGCGATGCATCAGATCATAGGTTTCTTGGAGAGACGCGTCGCTGGCATGGAAGGAATAGGCATCCTTCATCAGGAATTCGCGAGCCCGCATCACGCCGAAGCGGGGGCGGCGCTCGTCGCGGAACTTGGTCTGGATCTGGTAGAAATTCGCGGGCAACTGGCGATAGCTGTTGAGTTCATTGCGTATGAGATCGGTGATGACTTCCTCGTGAGTCGGTCCGAGGCAGAAGTCGCGATCATGACGGTCGACGAAACGCAGCAGCTCGGGACCCATCTTGTCCCAGCGCCCGGACTCGATCCACAGGTCGGCCGATTGCACCACGGGCATCGACACTTCCATTGCGCCTGACCGGTTCATCTCTTCGCGAATGATGCCGGTGACTTTCTGCAGCACACGCAGTCCGGCCGGGAGCCAGGTGTACATGCCGGTGGCCAGCTTGCGGATCAGGCCGGCACGGACCATGAGTTGATGGCTCACAACCTCGGCATCGGCCGGGGTTTCCTTGAGAGTTGCAATGAGATACTGGCTGGCGCGCATGATGTGATGAGACTCGAGTGTGACGATGTTGGGTTGGCAAGAAAGCGAAAAGCAGCCCGAGGGCTGCCTTTCTGCGTGGTCCTTCGTGTACTTCGCAGGCGTTCCTGCACCGGACTGTTGCCGGTGCGGGAGCGTCTTACTCGGCGAAGTCCTTCAGTTTCTTCAAAGGCAGAATCTTGACGCGGGTTGTTGCAGGCTTCTTCGCGATGTCCATGAATTCGCCCGGCTTGAACGGATTCGGGACATTCTTGCGGGCAGGGCGTGCAGGACGCTT
>CAYQBR010000001.1:1747-52454 GCA_964415735.1 uncultured Klebsiella sp.
TTGGCGCCTCAGTGGGGCCTCATTTATATAGTTTTTGCCAGACAGCCGCAAGCTTTAATCCGGCCGGACGAAGCCTGTTCGAGGCACTCCGGGTGATTCGGGAAGTCCTTGAAAAGCGCGCAGATTATCCTGCTCTGGACGCTGTTTCGGGGCTGCCAGAGCGCTGGAAGGTAAGGTATACTGCGCCGTTTTCGCGAGACCCGGCAGCCGTGTGCCCGGGGGCGATTCGCGATCAGCAAGCTGAATGGAGGAAATTGTCGCTTATGCCTATTTACGAATACCAGTGCAGTCAGTGTGGCAATCAACTTGAGGCGCTGCAGAAGATCAGTGATGCCCCTTTGACGCAATGCCCCGCCTGCAATCAGAACGGCCTTGTGAAGCAGGTCTCGGCCAGCAGCTTTCGCCTGAAGGGCGGAGGCTGGTATGAAACAGATTTCAAGACCGGCAAGCGTCGGCATGGTACGCAGGACTCCGACTCCGGGTCGACTCCAGCGACGTCCAGTGCCACCGCATCCTGACGCGCTCGCGCGCCCTGCGGCCGGATAACGCATTTTAAGCTTCAACACAGGAACCAGTTATGCGCAGTCATTATTGCGGGCTTTTGAATGAAAACCATGTCGGGCAGGAAGTCGTTCTGTGCGGTTGGGCCCATCGACGTCGTGATCATGGTGGCGTGATCTTCATCGATCTGCGTGATCGGGAAGGCATTGCCCAGGTCGTGTTCGATCCGGATGCCGAGCAAAGCTTTGCGCTGGCCGAGACCGTGCGCAGCGAGTTCGTGCTGAAGATCACCGGCATCGTGCGCCTGCGGCCGGAAGGCACCAGCAATGCCGTGATGGGCACCGGGCGGATCGAGGTGCTCGGCAAGCAGCTCGAGATACTCAACGCCTCGCGCACGCCGCCTTTCATGCTCGATGAACATGCCGAGGTGGGCGAGGACATTCGTCTGCGTCATCGCTACATCGATCTGCGTCGACCGGAAATGGCCGACCGTCTGCGCTTTCGCTCCAAGGTCAGCAACACCATCCGCAATTATCTGGACGAGAACGGCTTCCTGGATATCGAGACGCCCATTCTGACGCGTGCCACACCGGAAGGTGCACGCGACTATCTCGTTCCCAGCCGCACGCATCATGGTCAGTTCTTCGCGCTGCCGCAGTCTCCGCAGCTGTTCAAGCAGATCCTGATGGTGGCCGGCATGGACCGCTACTACCAGATCGCCAAGTGCTTCCGTGACGAGGACCTGCGCGCTGACAGGCAGCCCGAGTTCACGCAGATCGATATTGAAACCTCGTTCATGAATGAAGAGCAGATCATGACGATCACGGAAGAGATGATCCGTCAGGTCTTCCGCAAGCATCTGAATGTCGAGTTCGGCACCTTCCCGCGCATGACCTTCGCCGAAGCCATGCGTCGTTTCGGTTCCGACAAGCCCGATCTGCGCATCGACATGGAGCTGGTGGACATCGCCGACCTGATGAAGGATGTGGAATTCAAGGTGTTCCACGGCCCGGCCAACGACCCGGCCTCGCGCGTTGTGGCGCTGCGAGTGCCCGAGGGTGGGCGTCTGAGTCGCAAGGAGATCGACGATTACACGAAATTCGTTTCCATCTATGGCGCGAAAGGCCTGGCCTGGATCAAGGTCAACGATCTGGCTGTCGGCGTCGACGGCCTGCAGTCTCCGATCCTTAAGTTCATGCCGGAGCAAGTGGTGCATGCCGTGCTGGCTCGCCTTGGCGTGCAGAACGGGGATCTGGTGTTCTTCGGGGCGGACAAGGCCAAGATCGTCAACGAGTCCATCGGTGCATTGCGTCTGAAGGTTGGTGCCGACATGGGCATGGTCAAGGGAGACTGGGCACCTTTGTGGGTGGTCGACTTCCCGATGTTCGAAGAGGCCGGCGACGGCAGCCTCACAGCTCTGCACCACCCCTTCACGATGCCTTCGTGCAGAGTGGAGGAAGTGCAGGCAGATCCGCTCAAGGCGCTCTCACGTGCCTATGACATGGTGTTGAACGGCACCGAACTGGGCGGCGGCTCCATCCGCATCAACCAGCCGTCGATGCAGCAGTCTGTCTTCAAGATTCTCGGGATTGGTGACGAAGAGGCGAAAGAGAAATTCGGCTTCCTGCTGGATGCGCTGTCCTATGGTGCGCCTCCCCACGGTGGCCTCGCCTTCGGTCTGGATCGTCTGATCATGCTGATGACCGGCGCGTCGTCCATTCGCGAAGTGATTGCCTTCCCGAAGACCCAGTCTGCCTCGTGTCCGCTGACGGATGCTCCGGGTCTGGTGTCATCCAAGCAGTTGCGCGAACTCAATATCCAGGTGCGTCAGGCAGCCGGCGAGAAGTCGGCTTGAGGATGTGACAGCCAGGGGGTGAATGATGGCCGGACACAGTAAATGGGCCAATATCAAGCACAAGAAGGCGCGGTTGGATTTCAGTCGCGGCAAGGTGTTCACCAAGCTCATTCGCGAGCTGACCGTCGCGGCAAAGCTGGGGGGCGAGCATGTCTCTGACAACCCTCGCCTGCGCGCTGCGGTGGACAAGGCGCTCGGGGCCAACATGGCGCGCGACACGATCGATCGCGCCATCGCCCGGGGTGCCGGCACGCTCGAATCAGAGAATCTGGAGGAGCTTGTTTACGAAGGCTATGGTCCGGGCGGTGTCGCCATCCTGGTGGAGACGCTGACGGATAACCGCAATCGCACGGTGGCCGAAGTGCGCCACGGCTTTTCCAAGCACGGTGGCAATCTGGGCACGAGTGGCTCCGTGGCCTACCTGTTCGAGAAGAAGGGCAGCATCAGCTTCGCCCCGGGTGTCGACGAAGACAGGATTCTCGAGCTTGCCCTGATGGCCGGTGCCGACGATGTCCAGCAGATGGATGACGGCAGTGTCGAAGTCGTCACCTCGCCCGAGTTGTTCGGGGCGGTCAAGGATGCCCTCGCGGCCCAGGGTCTGCACCCGGATGCCTCTGAGGTGAGCATGGTCGCGTCAACGCATGCCGAGCTCGATCAGGAGAGCGCCGAGAAATTGATGAAGCTGGTGGATCATCTCGAGGACCTCGACGACGTGCAGAACGTCTACAGCAATGCCAGTATTTCCGACGAGATCATGGGCCGGCTCTGAGCAACAGCGGTGAGACTTGCCGGCTCCCGGGGGCGGTAACAGATGACACGGATTCTGGGGATAGATCCCGGCTCGCGCCTGACGGGCTACGGCATTGTCGAGTCCACGGGCAACAGGTTGGTGTATGTGGCCTGCGGATGCATCCGCCTGCCTGACATCGATCACCCGGGACGCCTCAAGCTCATCTTCGACAGCGTGTGTCGGATCATCGAGCAGCATGCGCCCCAGCAGTGCGCGATAGAGGAAGTGTTTCTCGGCAAGAGTGTGTCGTCGGCACTCAAGCTTGGTCAGGCGCGGGGGAGTGCGATGGTCGCCTGCCTGCATCATGACCTGAGCATCGCCGAATACTCTCCCCGCAAGGTCAAGCAAGCCCTGGTGGGCAATGGCAATGCAGAGAAGGAACAGGTGCAGCACATGGTGAAGGTTCTGCTTGGCGTGAGCGGGGAGGTGCAGGCCGATGCAGCCGATGCGCTTGCCATTGCCATCTGTCATGCCAATACCACTGCGAATCAGTCCCGCATTGTCAGTGCCGGCGCCTGGCGCGGGCGAGCCCCGGCGGGCCGCGGAGGAGTGCAATGATCGGTCGGCTGCGCGGCATTCTCGCCGACAAGCGTGCCCCTGAGGTGCTGGTGGATGTCGGGGGAGTGTTTTACGAAGTCCAGGTGCCCATGAGCACTGTCTATCAATTACCTGCTGTCGGGCGCGAAGTCACCCTGCAAACGCATCTGGTGGTGCGTGAGGATGCCCATCTGCTCTATGGTTTTCACACCGCGCAGGAGCGGCAGATGTTCCGCAGCCTGATCAAAGTCACCGGCGTAGGGCCGAAGATGGCCCTGGCGATTCTCTCGGGCATGGCCGTTGATGACTTCGTACGCACGATCCGCGTCAATGACATCGCGGGTTTGACGCGCATGCCCGGTATCGGACGCAAGACAGCAGAGCGGCTGATCGTGGAAATGAAGGATCGTCTGGCCGAGTGGGGCGCTGATCTGCAAGGGGTGCTGCAGGATGCCGTGCCTGTTGCCGGGCACTCGGAGCGAGCAGTGTCACAGGAAGCGGAGACCGCCTTGATAGCGCTTGGCTACAAACCGCAGGAAGCAGCGCGCATGATTGCCGGCGTCATGAAAGCCGATCCCGGAATGGCGCGCAGTGAAGATCTCATCCGACAGGCTCTCAGGAATTCGGCACAATCATGATCAATGAAGAGGATCGCCTGGTTTCCGCTGCCAGCGCTCCGGGCGACCAGTCGCTGGATCGCGCTATCCGGCCGCTGGCACTGCGCGACTACGTCGGGCAGAGTGAGGTCAAGAAACAGATGGAGATATTCGTCCAGGCTGCACGAGATCGTCGCGAAGCCATGGACCATGTCCTGATCTTCGGGCCGCCGGGGCTTGGCAAGACCACCCTCGCCAATATCATTGCCAACGAACTGCAGGTGTCGATCAAGACGACGTCCGGTCCGGTGCTGGAAAAAGCCGGCGATCTGGCTGCCATGCTCACGAATCTTGAGGCCGGCGATGTCCTCTTCATCGACGAGATTCATCGTCTCAGTCCTGCCATCGAGGAAATTCTCTATCCGGCGATGGAGGACTATCAGCTCGATATCATGATCGGGGAGGGGCCTGCGGCGCGCTCGATCAAGCTGGACCTGCCTCCATTCACGCTGGTGGGTGCCACGACCAGAGCGGGTTTGCTGACGTCGCCTCTGCGTGATCGCTTTGGCATCATCCAGCGGCTGGAATATTACTCGGCGGCGGAATTGAGCAGTATCGTGCAGCGATCGGCTGCCATCCTGGGCTGTGATATCGATGTCGACGCTGCTGATGAAATCGCCCGCCGCTCGCGCGGCACGCCTCGAATCGCCAATCGGCTGCTGCGGCGCGTGCGGGACTATGCGCATGTGAAGTGCGCGGGCGTGATGGACCGGCGCGCAGCGAGCATGGCCTTGGACATGTTGAGTATCGACGACAACGGCTTCGATCACATGGATCGCAGGCTGCTGCTGGCACTGATCGAGAAATTCGGTGGTGGGCCTGTCGGCGTCGACAGTCTGGCGGCGGCCATCAGCGAGGAGCGGGACACCATCGAGGATGTGCTAGAGCCCTATCTGATTCAACAAGGATTCATGATGCGCACGAGTCGCGGGCGTGTCGCGACAGCACAAGCCTATCTGCATTTCGGCTTGCCGGTGCCCGGGAGTCCTGGATCGCCTTCCGAGGGCTGAATGCCCGTTTTCGCAAGAAATTCACTGCCTTCTTTGTGACACATTTGATCAGTCTCACGTCCGCTTTTTTCTTGGTCGGAGATAGATTGAAAAGGTTTAATGCCACGGTGCGTCAGGAATCACAATTTTCTACAAAAACTCTTTATAAAACACCGGATTGTGTATGAGAAGCACAAAACATACCTTATAATGCCGCCAGTTTTTGGAGCCGGGAGGTCAGGGCAGTGGGTGAATCGATAAACGTGTGGGGATTGATCCTGGAGGCGACGCTGCCTGTCCAGCTGGTCATGCTCATTCTTCTCACGGCGTCGGTTGTTTCCTGGGTCATGATCATTCAGCGCTGGTTGGTGCTGACAGCGGCCGTGCGGGGCATGGTGGGCTTCGAGAAGCGTTTCTGGTCGGGCATGGATCTGAGCCAGCTGTTCCGCGAGGGAAGCCCCCAGCAGAAAGAGAATGCACAGGTCGGCGGCATGGAAAGCATCTTCCGGGCCGGCTTCAAGGAATTCATGCGTCTGCGCCAGCAAGGTGGCATCGAGTCCGATGCGGTGATGGGCGGTGCGCAGCGCGCCATGCGGGTTGCTTACTCGCGTGAGGAAGAAAAACTCGAGAAGAATCTGACGTTCCTGGCCACTGTCGGCTCTGTGACGCCCTACATCGGTTTGTTTGGCACCGTGATCGGTATCATGAATTCGTTCATCAGTCTCGCGAGCCAGAGTCAGGCGAGCCTGCAGGTGGTGGCGCCGGGTATCGCGGAAGCCTTGATTGCGACGGCAATGGGGCTGTTCGCTGCCATTCCGGCGGTGGTGGCGTACAACAGGTATTCGTCCAGAGTGGAGTCATTGACCAACAATTACCTGACGTTCATTGACGAGTTTGCAAGCATCCTGCACAGGCAGGTGTACAGCAGTCCGAACAAGTAAGCAGGAAGGTCATGGAAACGGTCCGCAAGCGTCGCAAGCCCGTGGCAGAGATCAATGTAGTGCCTTACATCGATGTGATGCTGGTACTGCTGATCGTTTTTATGGTGACGGCGCCGTTATTGACACAGGGCTTGATTGTCGAACTGCCGCAGGCGTCCTCGGAGCCGCTGGAAGTCGACGAGAATGCGGAAACGCTGGTCATTTCGATCACCGCTGACGAGCAGTACTACATCAGTCTGGGCAGCACGCAGCAGGAAGACCAGTCGCCGGTGGCGATTGATGTGATTGGTGATCAGGTGAGTCGAATCGTGGGGGCGAATCCTCAGATTCAGGTGTTTGTGGAAGGTGATGGCCAGAGCAGCTACAGCTCGTTCATCAGTCTGATGACCGTATTGCAGGCTGCCGGAGTGGCAAGTCCCAATCTGATAACGAAACCACTGGAATAGTTCATTCGTACTGTGACGGTTTTCAACGGTTATCCACTTTCGATCGTGCTGGCTGTCCTGCTGCACGGTTCGGTGCTCGCGGCGCTGTTCTATTTTCAGCAGGCGGATACTGAAGTGATCGATATCGTCCGGCCGCCTGCCGTGAAGGCGCTGCTGGTGAACGAGAATCCGCAGGCGCGCAATGAGCGCGTGCTGCAGCAGCGCCAGGCGCAGCAGCAGCGGCAGGAGCGTCAGCGACAGGAAGAAGCTCAAGCCGAGCGGCAGCGTCAGGAAGAGCAGCGTCGCGCTCAGGAGCAGCAGGCCGCAGAGCAACGCCAGCAGGAACAGGAAAGATTGCAGGCTGAACAGCAGCGCGTCGCTCAGGAGCAACGCCAGCGCGAGCAGCAGCAACGCGAAGCCGAACAGCAACGCCAGGAGCAGCAACGCGAAGCGGAGCAGCAGCGGCAACAGGAACTGGCAGCCGAGCAAGAGCGACAGCGGCAGGAACAGGCCCAGGCGCAAGCCAGGGCGCAGCAGGAGGCCGATGCACGCGAGCTCGCCGAAACGGAAGCGGAGCTGGTCATGGCGTACTCCGCGGTCATTCATGACCTGGTGCAGCAATATTGGTCTCGCCCGCCAAGTGCCCGCAATGGCATGGTGGTGGTACTGCGGATTCGCATGGTGCCCACGGGCGACGTGCTGGATGTCGAGATCGTCCAGTCCAGTGGCGATTTCGCGTTTGATCGCGCTGCCGAGTCGGCAGTGCTGAAGGTGAATAGATTTACCGAGCTGCAGGGTATGGACCCTCGGATGTTCGATCGGAATTTCAGAACGTTCCTGTTAACTTTCAGACCTCAGGATTTGTTGAATTGATCAAGACACTGCGAAACCTGGCTGCTCTTGCTCTGCTGTTTGCAGAGAGTGTCATGGCTGCCGAGCTGAACATCGAGATCACTCAAGGTGTGGATAATCCCATTCCAATTGCCGTGGTGCCGTTTTCATGGGAAGGCGCCAATGCATTGAGCGAAGACGTTGCCGCGATTGTCGCCGCTGATCTGCAGCAGGTGGGCGAGTTCCGGGCGCTGCCGCGTGGCAACATGCTGAGCATGCCGGATGAAGCGGCCGAGGTGTTTTTCCGCGACTGGCGCATTCTGGCGCAGGATTATGTTCTAGTCGGCAAGATCAGCCATTCTCCGGGCAGTCAGCTGGTGCAGGTTCAGTACGAGTTCTTCGATGTGGCGCGCGAACAGAAGCTGGTGGGCGAAGTGCTGACTGGCTCGATGTCTCAACTGCGCGATATTGGCCATGAAATCAGCAACGTTGTCTATGAACAGGTCACTGGAATCCGCGGCGCGTTTTCCACTGAGATCCTGTATGTGTCTGCCGAGTTCATTTCGCCGGAGCTCACTTATTACCGCATCGAGAAGTCTGATTACGACGGGCGTCGTTCGCAGGTTCTTGTGGAGTCTCAGGAGCCTCTCATGTCGCCGACCTGGTCTCCGGACGGTTCGCAAGTGGCCTATCTTTCCTTCGAGACCAATCTGCCGCGCATCTATGTCCAGGAGATTGCCACAGGGCAGCGTCGCCAGATCACCGATTTCCCGGGAATCAACAGTTCTCCTGTGTGGTCCCCGGACGGCACCAAGCTCGCGATGGTTCTCTCGAAGGACGGCAGCCCCGATGTGTATGTGATGGATTTGATGACCAATCAGTTAACGAGACTGACGGATCATCCGCGTGCAGAGACCGAACCGAGTTGGTCAGCCGACAGTCGTTCTGTCGTGTTCACCTCGGATAGAACCGGTCAGCCGCAGATCTATCAGGTTGGAATCAACGGAGGCTTCCCCGAGCGGTTGACCTTCGACTGTTTTTATTGTGCTAAGGGACGTTTCCTGCCGGACGGCAAGAATCTTGTCCATGTCAGACGTGACACCCGCGAAGATAACAGCTACAGCATTGCTATCTTCAATATCGAGACTCAGCGGTTGATAACGTTGACTGACACTTCACTAGACGAATCTCCCAGCGTGGCGCCAAACGGAAGCATGATCATGTTCGCCACGAAGGTCAATGGAAGGGGTGTCCTGGACGCCGTTTCAATTGACGGACGTGTAAAGTTCCGTTTACCATCCGCGCAGGGCGATGTTCGGGAACCATCTTGGTCGCCGTTCTTAAATTGATTGAAAATCTTGAGTTTTTGAAAGCATCAGCCTATTGGAGGACTTGCAGAGTGGGTACGCACAGCATGAAATTTTTCAAGACAACAGTTCTGGCTTTGTCAATTATGGGCCTCGCGGCCTGTAGTTCGACTGGCGACGAAGAAGCCATGGCTTCTTCCGCAGCATCCAATTCCAGTGCCGACACTTCTGCAGCACAACGCGCAGAAGCCGAGCGTCTGGCTCGTGAGCGTGAAGCTCAGGCTCGCATGGAAGCGGCTGCTCTGGCCACTACCGTGTTCTACTTCGATTTCGACGTTTCCGAGTTCATGGCGTCAGATCGCGATGTACTGGCCATTCACGGTCGCAACCTGGCTGCCAACTCCAGCCGTCGCATTCGTCTGGAAGGGCACGCAGACGAGCGCGGCACACGCGAGTACAACCTGGCACTGGGCGAGCGTCGTGCAAACAGCATTCGCGACTACCTGGTAGTCAATGGTGCGTCACTGTCTCAGATCGAAACAGTGAGCTACGGCGAAGAGCGTCCGGCCGACACTGGTCAGACAGAAGCTTCTTACCGTCTGAACCGTCGCGTAGAAATCAAGTAATCTCTACAAGGCAGCTCTTGTGATGAAACGCTATCTCGCATCGCTCGTTATTGCAGTACCGGCTTCTCTGCTCAGTACTTCCGTGATGAGCGCCGCCGGGATAGTGGAAGCGCAGCCATACCTGCCTGGCCAGACTCCTTCGGGAGTGCAGCCAGGCAGTTCTTCCAACGATGCTCTCGTGATGCTTCTGGATCAATTCCGGGAGATGCGTGCCGAGCTCGAGACTCTTCGAGGTCTTGTCGAAGAGCAAACCTACGAATTGAACAACATGAAGCGCGAGTCCCTTGATCGTTATACCGATCTCGACTCTCGTTTGACTTCATTGAGCAATGCCGCCCCTGCGTCAGGCCCTGCGGCCAATCTGCAGTCCGGGGCGGTCGCACCAGTTGCTGCGATTTCACAGCCGGTTTCCGCGGCGCCCGTCAACGCAGCGGCGCCCGTAGTCGCACCTGTCCCGGCACCTGTACCCGCACAGGATGCCATCGCTGCGACAAGTCCTGTTGTTCCTGTCACGGCAGCTCCGGCGACCACTCCGGCGGTGGCGGCGGTTTCCGAGCCCGTCGTGGAAGCGCCGGCCGTTCAGCCTACCGTGCTGACTGAACAGCAGCAGTATCAGTTGGCGCTGGATTCTCTTCTTCAGGAAGAGCAGTACCAGCGCGCAGTGACCGAGTTTGATCAGTACCTGACCCAGTACCCGAACGGTCGTTTCGTGACCAATGCGTATTACTGGAAGGGGCAGGCCTATGTGAATCTGGCGATGATGGAAGAGGCGCGAGTTGCCTTCGAGACCATCGTCACGCAATACCCGGATGGCCGCAAGGTCGATGACGCCATGTACTCTCTGGGTACGGTGTACGACAAGCTCGGCAACGTGGAGCGAGCTCAACAACTGCTACGTCAGGTGCAGTCACGCTTCCCGAATACCTCCGCAGCCAATCTGGCAGACATCTATCTGCGTTCCATGAATTGACAGGCGGAGTCCTGTAGGTCGGGCTTCATAGACCGCCGTTCCACAACTGCTGAATCCACTTCGCGAGCAAATCACTCTTGTCCATGGACGCAACGCCGACGCTGCGCATCAATGAAATCTTTTTCTCCCTGCAGGGCGAGACGAGAACTGTGGGTTTGCCCACCGTGTTTGTGCGTCTGACAGGCTGTCCCTTGCGTTGCGGCTACTGCGATACCGAATATGCCTTTCATGAAGGCGATGTGATGCAACTCCCTGTCATTCTGGAAAAGGTGGCGGCCTACAAGGCGGCGTACGTCACGGTGACGGGCGGAGAACCTTTGGCTCAACCCAATTGCCGTGAGCTTCTAGCGCAATTGTGCGACAGCGGTGCTGAGGTTTCCCTGGAAACCAGTGGTGCACTGTCGATTGCGAATCTTGATTCTCGTGTCGTGGTGGTGATGGATTTGAAGACGCCTGGCTCGAATGAATGCGATCGCAATCTGGAATCGAACATTTCCCAGCTGAAGCCAATTGACCAGGTCAAGTTCGTCATTTGTGATCGTCGCGACTACGAGTGGGCCAAGGCCAAATGTGATCAATACGATTTGCAAAATCGAGTTAGCGAAGTGCTGTTCTCTCCGAGTTTTTCCACCATGTCTTATCGAGAACTCGCGGATTGGATTCTGCAGGATCGTTTGAAGGTGCGCATGCAACTGCAATTGCACAAGCACATATGGGGCGAGGAGCCCGGGCATTGAAACCTGAGCTCTCATTCGAATTTCACCCGCGAGTTCAAGCGTCATGAAAAAAGCCGTCGTATTGCTGTCTGGAGGACTGGACTCCACAACCTGTCTCGCGATCGCTCGCGCCGACGGGTTCGAGATTCTTGCGCTCAGTTTTGATTATGGACAGCGGTCTGCCAGTGAATTGAATGCCGCCAAAGCCATTGCACAGGCTTCAGGGGTGACCAGGCACCATGTCATTCCACTCGGTATCGGTGCGCTCGGCGGCTCGGCGCTCACTGATCATGCTGTTGCTGTTCCCGAGCAGGAGTGCGCCGGCATACCGGTGACCTATGTTCCTGCGCGCAATACCATTTTTCTCTCCTATGCACTGGCGCTCGCGGAAGTTTCCGGGGCGCAGGCGATTTATATAGGAGTCAATGCGCGAGACTATTCTGGTTATCCTGATTGTCGTCCGGAATTCATCAAGGCCTTCGAGGCCATGGCCAATCTAGCCACCAAGGCTGCCATCGAGGGGAATCCGATTGCCATCGAAGTGCCCTTGATTGCGCTCAGCAAGGCAGAGATCATTCGGCGCGGCGCACAACTCGGCGTTGATTACTCGTTGACGGTGTCCTGTTACCAGGCTGACGCCCTTGGGCGAGCGTGTGGTCGTTGTGACAGTTGCCGTTTCCGTCGCAAGGGCTTTCAGGAAGCAGGGTTACCAGACGCGACACGTTACGCTGTCGAATGAAAAAAGCAGGACATTTTCATCGAAAGGGACTTGTCTTTTTCTCTCATGATAGTAGTATGTGCGCCTTTCTCGCATGGGTCGTTAGCTCAGTCGGTAGAGCAGTTGGCTTTTAACCAATTGGTCGTGCGTTCAAGTCGCACACGACCCACCATTTTTCTCCGCAACACCTTGTTCCCGTGTCCTTATTCGCGAAGTCCTGCTTATGACGGCGATGACCGATACATCCGGAATGCTTGCATCGGACACGGACATCGTCCGCACCCATCTGGCCAGAGTGACGCTGTCAGCGCCGCTGAGCGATCTCGAAATCGCTGAGTGCAAGGCCCGAATAAAAACCCTGCTTCGTGAAAGAAATGCCGTTCTGGTCGCGCATTACTATACCGATGCCTTGCTGCAGTCTCTGGCAGAAGAGACAGGAGGACTTGTCTCGGATTCTCTTGAGATGGCCCGTTTCGGGCGCGACAGCAGCGCTTCCACTCTGGTTGTGGCTGGCGTTCGTTTCATGGGCGAGACAGCCTGTATCCTGAGTCCCGACAAGACTGTTCTGATGCCGACGCTGGAAGCGACCTGCTCGCTTGATGTCGCTTGTCCCGCGGATCGTTTCGCCGAGTTCTGCGATGCGCATCCTGATCACACCGTCGTCGTCTATGCCAATACCTCTGCAGCAGTGAAAGCCCGAGCAGACTGGGTGGTGACATCGAGTATCGCCGTGGACGTGGTGGAGCATCTGGCGGCACAGGGGAAGAAGATCATCTGGGCGCCGGACAGGCATCTCGGCGCTTACATCAAGGGGAGAACCGGAGCGGACATGCTGCTTTGGGAGGGTGCCTGCATCGTTCACGAAGAATTCAAGGCGAAGGGCCTGATCGACATGCGGGCCTTGTATCCCCATGCCGCGATCCTGGCGCATCCGGAATCTCCTGCCTCAGTGCTCGCGATCGCCGATGTGATTGGTTCGACCACACAGATCATCAAGGCCGCCATGCAGATGCCCAACTCGCATTTCATCGTTGCGACCGACAAGGGCATCTTCTACAAGCTTCAGCAGATGGCGCCGCAGAAGACCTTCCTCATTGCGCCTACAGCCGGCCATGACGCGACCTGCCGCAGTTGTGCCCATTGCCCCTGGATGGCCATGAATTCGCTGGAGCGCTTGTTGCATTCGCTGGAAACGGGCAGCAATCGTGTGAGTGTCTCGTCTGAACTGGCGAGTCGTGCCATGGTGCCACTGCAGCGGATGCTGGATTTTTCCGCTGCCATGAAGCTCAAGGTGAGTGGCAAGGCCTGAGCCAGTGCCACGAGCGTGCTACATCGCCTGAGCGGCCCTTCCCATGCTTTCTACTTCCTGTGATCGTTGGCGCAGGCGCGCAAGAAGAGGCGCGTTGTCCTGGCGTTCCGATTCGATGCGCAAGGCATAGTCCAGTTGTTCTGAAGCGCTGCGGAAATCCCCCACGAGAATGAAGTACTCCGCGCGCGCCTGATGCACCTTGCTGACATCGCCGACCAGACCTTGTGTCTCCGCCAGCGTGTACCACAGCTCGTGATCCTCAGGGCGTTGACGCGTGTGATCCTCCAGCACGCCCGCGGCTTCGCCGTATTCCCTTGTGGCGATCAGCGCTTCAGCGTAAGCCATGGTGATGGGGTGATTGCCCGGGTTGATGGTGAGATGTCTGCGCAGGAAATCCCGCGCCATGGCCGCCTCGTTGCTCTGGGTCAGCAGCTCCGCTTGCGTGACCACATAGGCGATGCGATTGGGTTCACTTGCCAGCAAGGGGGCAAGTGTCTCCTGTGCCAGGGCGAAATCCTTGTTCTTGCCGTAGGCTACCGCAAGACCGTAGCGGGCTGCGACGCGAGCTGTGTCGTCCGAAGCATCGCGCAGGGCTGTCTGAAACAGAGCTATGGCGTTGGCAGGATTGGCTTCGTAGTGCACCTGCACTCGCGCTCGCATCAGCTGATACTCGAGCTTCGGATTGGCGGGGCGAGCGGGGTAACGCGTTGCCCGACCTCGCGTATCGGCAACCCGTGACTCGGTGACCGGATGCGACAGCAGGAATTCCGGCGGCCGTGAACCAAAACGATTGAGGCCCATGAGGCGCTCGAACATCGCAGGCATTTCACTGGGGTCGTACCCGGCGTCGTACAGCGTCTTGATGCCGAGTCGGTCGGCCTCGGCTTCGTTGTTGCGGGAAAAGCGCAGCTGATTCTCCAATGCGCGGCCCTGTGCCGCCATGACGGCTGCCTGACCGGTATCCGGACTCGAGGTGCTCATGACAATGATGCTGGCGAGCAGCGTTGCCAATTCCGGGATTCTCCGCGCCTGGGCATCTTCCACGCTGCGGGCGAAATGCCGTTGGCTGACATGGGCGATTTCATGCGCGAGGACCGAGGCGAATTCACCTTCGGTATGGGCGTTGAGAAACAATCCGCCGTTGACACCGATGATTCCTCCCGGAGCCGCGAAGGCATTCAATTCCGGGCTGTCGACAATGATGTAGGACAGGCGGTAGTCCTGCAGTTCGCTGTGCAGGGCAAGGTTCTGAGTGACATTCACCAGGTAGTCGTTGAGCAGCGGGTCGGGGATGGTCTTGCTGGTGCGGCGAATGGAGCGCAGGAATTCGCGACCCAGGGCGTGTTCGTCTTCCAGCGAGATCAGACTGGAAATGCGATCGCCAAGACTCGGGATCTGCACCTGTGCCGAACTGGAATGTGAGACCAGGACCGTCGTGGCGAGGGCGCACAGCAAGGGGATCAATTTCGTCATGAGTTATGCATGCTTTCCGAGTGGCGGGCCTGGATCAAATGTAATGCTAAGACCGTCGGGTGTACAAATAATTCCGTTTTTTCAGGGTTGGAGGGGTCAGTCTCGCATGCAGCTGTGGCCTCTGCAGGCGCCTGCCTGCTAAACTTCGCGCCATGAAAATCCATGCTGATCAGGAACTTGATGCCAGCGGGCTGATGTGCCCGTTACCGCTGCTTAAAGCCAAGCTCGCATTGAATGCCATGCAGCCGCAGCAGATCCTCAAAGTCATTGCCACCGACCCGGGTTCCGAGCGGGATTTCCACGTGTTCGTCCAGCAGAGTCGTCACACCATTCTTGAATTTGCCAAGGATGATGCAGCCTATTACTACTGGATCAGGAAAGGCTGACAACGGATGAGAAAGCTGCTGCGCAGCTTCTTCGATCGTTACTTCCACGACGAAGAGGCCATCATCTTCGTCATCCTTCTGGGCGTTGCGCTGCTGGTGCTTGTCACCATGGGCTCGATACTGGCGCCTCTCTTCGCGGCGATCGTCGCCGCCTATCTCCTGCAGGGTCTGATCGGTTCGCTGGAGCGCTACCGGATGTCGCATCGGCTGGCCTTCGCGCTCGTCTATTCCCTGTTCATCGGCTTCTTTGTCGCCATCCTCTTTTTCGTGCTGCCCCAGGCCTGGGTGCAACTCGGTCGATTGATCAACGATCTGCCGAGGCTCATCGGAGAGGGGCAGGATGTGCTTCTGCACCTGCCCGATTCCTACCCCGGCCTCGTGAGCGAGCAGCAGGTGCAGGAACTGATGAGCACGCTGCGGGGTGACCTGGCGCTGCTGGGGCAGCGCGTGGTGTCGTATTCCATCTCCAGCATTCCGCGCATCTTCAATTGGGTGATCTTCCTTGTGCTGGTGCCGGTGCTGGTGTTCTTCATGCTGAAGGACAAGGCCTTGCTGGTGCACTGGATCGGCAATCTGCTGCCGCACAACCGCCCCCTGATGCTGCAAGTCTGGCAAGAGATGGACATGCAGCTGGCCAACTACATTCGCGGCAAGATTCTCGAGATTTTCATCGTGGGCGGCACCACCTATGTCGCCTTTCTGGTGCTGGACGTGAACTATACGCTGCTGCTGGCGGTTCTTGTGGGGCTCAGTGTCGTGGTGCCCTTCATCGGAGTGGCGGTGGTGGCCATCCCCGTCGCACTGGTGGCCTATGTGCAGTGGGGCTTCAGCAATGAATTCATTGCCGTGATGCTGGTTTACAGCGTGATTCAGTTGCTTGATGCGAATGTCCTCGTGCCTGTGATCTTCTCCGAAACCGTCAATCTGCATCCTGTCGCCATCGTCGCGGCCGTGCTGGTGTTCGGCGGTCTCTGGGGATTGGCGGGTGTGTTCTTCGCAATCCCTCTGGCGACACTCATCAAGGCCATCATCAATGCCTGGCCTGACACCACACGCAAGCATCCCTTGCCGCCGGCGCACTGAGGGCTTGATTCTGGGCGGCGGCTGGCGGATGTGCTACAGTCGCGGCCCGGGTTTGACCGACTTCCAGAACTGAGGAAATGCAATGATTCAAGGCAGTATCGTGGCCATCGTCACGCCGATGTTTCCCAATGGCGACATCGACTACGACGCTTTTGACAGGCTGATTGAGTGGCATGTTGCCAGCGGTACGGATGCCCTTGTCGTGGCCGGTACCACGGGCGAGTCACCCACGCTGTCCGAGCAGGAACACTGCGAGCTGATGCGTCACTGCGTCGACAAGGTGGCGGGGCGCCTGCCGGTGATCGCCGGAACCGGCTCCAATTCCACTCGCGAAGCCATCTATTTCACCCGTGCCGCGCGCGAATACGGTGCTGACGCCTGCCTGCTGGTAGCTCCGTATTACAACAAGCCCAGTCAGGAAGGCTTGTATCAGCACTTCAAGAAAGTGGCAGAAGAAGTTGATATAAAACAGATTTTGTACAATGTTCCATCCCGCACAGGCTGTGATCTGCTGCCGGCCACGGTCTCTCGACTGGCCGATCTGGAGAACATCGTGGGCATCAAGGAAGCCAGCGGTGACATGGCTCGCTGCCGGGAACTGCTGCGGCAGTGTGACGGGCGCATCAGCATCTATGGGGGTGACGATGCCACCGCGCGGGAGCTGCTGCTGGCCGGTGGCCACGGCAACATCTCCGTGACGGCCAACCTGCTGCCGGAGCAGATGCACCGCATGTGCGCGCTTGCCATGCAGGGCGATGCCGCGGGGGCCCTGGAAGTCGACGCGCCGCTCGCCGCTCTGCACGACAAGCTCTTCGTGGAGGGCAATCCGGTTCCCGTGAAGTGGGCCATGGCTCAGCTGGGTCTGATCCAGCCCGGAGTCAGGTTGCCATTGGTCGACCTGAGTCCCGGTTTCCACGACGTGCTCAGAGCCGCCATGCGGCAGGCAGGCCTCATTCAATGAAGCTCGGTCAGGCCTGCGCGGCCTGACAATCCCGATAATGCAACGCGAACAATCCTGGGTGTGAATGGCATGATGAAGGCATACAGAACGGTCCTCCTGGTCACCGCAGTCGGCGCCACGCTGTCTGCGTGTTCCTACCTGACTGGCGATGACGGCATGTTTCGCGATCGTCAGGGAGACTACCTGGCCTCGCCCGTGATTGCGCCGATGAACATCCCCGATACCCTGGACAGCTACACCCTCGATGCACTCTACGTGGTTCCCGACGAGGTTCCCGTGGACAAGGCTTTCTTCATCGAGGCGCCGGCGCCGAGACCGATGGATACCAATGTGCGCGAAGGCGTGGTGGTGCAGCGTTTCGGGGATCGTCGCTGGATCGTGATTGGCGCCGAACCCGGCCAGGTGTGGCCGCGTCTGCGCGATTACTGGTCCACGGCACAGATTCCGCTGAGTGCCGAGGATCCCATCGCGGCGATCATGGAAACCGCCTGGCTGGGTGAGCCCGGCAGTCGCAACAAGTATCAGGTGCGCATCGAGCCCGGACTGCACTCCGGCAACTCCGAAATCTACGTCGTGCAGGTGGGCGAGGCTTTCGTGGCCGATGTGAATGCGCCGGTCACCTGGCCCACGCGCTCTGCCGACCTGGAAGTCGAGACACGCATGCTCGATGACATCTCCGTGTATCTCGCGGATCGCACCGATCTCTACCGCGCCTCGTCCGTCTCGCTGCTCGCCGGCAGCATCGAGGCCGAGAGCAAGGCCAGCATCGTGCGGACCGGCACGGGCGACACGCTGCAATTGCGCATCGATTTCGACCGTGCCTGGTCGCAGGTCTCCCAGGCCCTGGGCAATGCCGAGATCGAGATCACCAGCAGCGAACGTGCCGCCGCCACTGTGGTCGTGCGTTATTCACCTGTTACCGAGGAGGACCAGCCGGGCTTCTTCGGTCGCCTCTTTGGCGGGGGGGACGACGAGGATCTGCAACCCGTGTCCATCACCCTGCGATTGCTGCAGGAAGAGGGGCATATCGCGGTGGTCGCGGAAGCCACAGAGGACATCGCACTGGAAACGCGTGATGCCCTGATTCGCGCCGTGCACACCAATCTGATCTGAGTCCTTCGCCCTGAGGCGCCGACTTCTGGCGCGGAGCTGCGGGATGCCGCGTTCATGAGCATGACACCTGAACTGCTGACACTGGCCGGCGTGGCGCTGGTGCTGGCTGGCGTCTGCGTGGTGCTGATCCTGCGTCGCGCACCGGATTTGTCTGCAACGGTGGCGGCCTTGGAGGAACGCGTCCGGGCCCGCGATGCCGAGCTGGACATGCAGGCACAGCGCATTGCCACGCAGGCAGCGGAGATTGCTGCCCTGCAGGAGAGCGTTGCCGGTCACCGCGAGCAGGGGGTGCAATTGCAGACTCTGCTGCAGCAGGAGCGTCGGCAGGCGACGGAAAAGCTGGCGCTGCTCAACGACGCCCGTGAGCAGATGAGCCTGCAGTTCAAGACGCTTGCTGCCGAGATACTCGAAGACAAGAGTCGTCGTTTCACTGCCAGCAACAAGGAAAGCATCGGCGAGATCCTGCGTCCTCTGACCGAGCGCATCCAGCACTTCGAGAAGAAGGTCGAGGAAACCTACGACAAGGAAGCGAAGGAGCGCTTCTCGCTGGCCAGCGAGATCCGCAATCTGCAGGCCCTGAATGCGCGCATCAGTGAAGACGCCGTCAATCTCACCAAGGCCCTGAAGGGCGAAAGCAAGACACAAGGCACCTGGGGCGAAGTCATCCTCGAATCCATCCTGGAGAAATCCGGCCTGGTGAAGGGGCGGGAATATCAGACTCAGGTGAGCCTGACCTCTGCCGATGGCACGCGCTCGCAGCCGGATGTCATCGTGCAGTTGCCCGAGAACAAGCAGATCATCATCGACGCCAAGGTGTCGCTGAAGGCCTACGAGGCTTTCTGTTCAGAACAGGACGCCGACAAGCGAGCTGCACTGCTGCAGCAGCATGTGCAGTCCGTGCGGCAGCATGTCAGATCGCTGGGCAGCAAGGACTACCAGAATCTGCATTCCCTCAACTCCCTCGATTTCGTCCTGCTCTTCATGCCCGTGGAAGCCGCGTTCTCGGTCGCTGTGCAGCAGGACGCCGAGTTGTTCAGTCAGGCCTTCGATCAGAACATCATTCTGGTGGGGCCCTCCACGCTCCTCGCCACCCTGCGCACGATCCAGAACATCTGGCGTTACGAACAGCAGAACCAGAATGCCATCGAGATCGCCACGGCTGCGGGGGCGCTCTACGACAAGTTCGTGGCCTTCGCCGGCGATCTCGAGGAAATCGGCCAGCGCATTGATGCCAGCCGCAAGAGTTATGAAAAGGCGCACAACAAGCTGGCCTCGGGCAAGGGCAATCTGGTGGCGCGCATCGAGAACATGAAGAGGCTGGGTGCACGCGCCAGCAAGAAACACGCGGCACAACTGCTGCAGAAGGCCGGTGCCGACGAGCTCGAGGGCCTGGAGAATCCCCGCGTGCAGGAGGACGAATGAGCGCCGCGACCCCACTGGATGACATTCTCGCGTTTCTGCCCTGTGCCACGCCTGACGCGTGGCTGGACGAAGCCCTGCGTCAGCAGGACATCCTGTTGATCGATCATGCCAATTGCGAAAAGAAGGCGGCCGCGACGGCCATGAGCCTGCTGTACAAGTTCTCCGAGCACACGGAGCTGCTGCGCAAGATGTCCCACCTTGCGCGCGAGGAATTGCTGCACTTCGAACAGGTGGTCAATCTGCTGGCGCAGCGGCGCATCCGCTACATTCATCTCGGGGCATCGCGCTATGCGGGTGGGCTGCGGGATCAGCTGCGCAAGGATGCCAAGGGACAGTTGATAGACACGCTGATTGTCGGCGCGTTCGTCGAGGCGCGATCCTGCGAGCGTTTCGCCCGCCTTGCGCCACTGCTCGACCCTGTGCTCACTCGGTTCTACCGGGGACTTCTGCGTTCCGAGGCCCGGCATTTTCAGGATTATCTGAGTCTGGCCGCGCTCTACAGCGAGGAAGACATCGGGCCCCATGTGCAGCGCATTCGCGCGGTGGAAGAGCAACTCATCACCAGCGAGGATCCGGTGTTTCGTTTCCACAGCGGCGTTCCACCGCGCTAGGCATCACTGCGCGCAGTCGGCCGGGCGTGTCAGATTGCCCTGCAGGCGCTGCTGCAGAGCGTCGAGTTGACGGCACAGAATGCTGTCATTGCCGGTGAGCACCACCGTGGTCAATGCGCGCATGGACAGCAAGGGAGCGATATCGGTCAGTTGATTCGCCGATGCGTTCACACCGCTGAGTCGGGGCAGGGCGGTCAGCGGGGCCAGACTGGTGAGTCGATTGTTGCTGATGTCCAGATACTGCAGCGTGGCGATCGCGCCGATGCCTTCGATGTCGTCGATCTCCCAGTCTGGACAGGCAAGGATGGTCAGGGTGTCGAAACTCGCGCCTGGCTGTTGCAACGCGAAGTTCACGCAGGCCTGCAGCCCTGGATCGGCAAAGCGATAGGCGCTGATGCCGGGACGCGGATCGAAAACCGTGCGTTCATTGATGCTCACGGCAAAGCGCTGCGAACAGGCCGTCAACGCCAGTATGGCAAGCAGCAGCGTGCCTCTTGAATAGCTCACTCGTCCATCCTTGCACACCCCGGTGTGTCGTTGTCTTCGCCTGCGTGAAAAGCCCTGCGCCAGCATACCCCATGGCCCCCGCGCGGTGGAATTAAGACGCGAGTCCAGTTAGTATGCCTCACCGTCAATTCCCACTCCCAATCAAGGATATCACCATGACTTTCAAGCGTTCTCTGAGCCTGCGCAGCGTTGTTGCGGCTCTCTCTTTCTCTGCATTGTCAGTGCAGGCTGCAGAGGGTGATATCGATCTCACCTCCGAGCAGAATCAGATCAGTTACAGCATCGGCGTGAACATCGGCCAGAATCTGCAGGGGCAGGGCATCATGGACTCCGTCAATCTGGACGCCTTCTTCGCGGGCATCAGTGATGTGATCGCCGGCGAGCCGAAGCTGAGCATGGAACAGATGATGACGGCGCTGCAGAACTTCCAGGCCCAGCTGGCCGCCGAACAGGAAGCTGCCGATGCAGCCGCCAAGGCCGAGAGTGAAGCCTTTCTGGCCGCGAATGCGCAGGTCGATGGCGTGATCACTACCGCCTCCGGCCTGCAGTATCAAGTGCTCGCCTCCGGTGATGCGTCCGGCACATCTCCGACCTTGCAGGACACGGTGCTCGCGCATTATCACGGCACCTTCATCGATGGCTCCGTGTTTGACAGTTCCGTTGAGCGTGGTGAGCCCGCTGAATTCGGTGTCAGCCAGGTGATTGCCGGCTGGACCGAGGCGTTGCAACTGATGAAGAAAGGCGACAAGTGGAAGCTCTTCATTCCTGCGGGCCTGGCTTACGGTGAAACCGGTTCCGGCCCCATCGGTCCGCACTCTGCGCTGATCTTCGAAGTCGAACTTCTGCAAATCAACGGTCAATAATCCAGGCGGAGGCAGCCAATGCACATGCACGATTTCAATGCGCGCCTGTTGAATTTCATTGCTGCCTCTCCAACGCCGTTCCATGCCGTGGCCCAGATGTCCGAGCGTCTGGTGGCTGCCGGTTTCGAGCTGCTTGATGAAGCGGATGCCTGGCAATTGCTGCCAGGTCATCGCTACGTCGTCACCCGCAATGCCTCTTCGCTGATCGCATTCACTCTGCCGCAGGCAAGCACTCTGACGGCCGCGCCGCTGGCTGTTCGTCTGGTGGGCACGCATACCGACAGTCCCTGCCTGCGCATCAAGCCGCTGCCTGACCTGCGTCGCAACAATTATCTGCAACTTGGTGTCGAGGTGTACGGGGGTGCGCTGCTCAATCCCTGGTTCGACCGCGATCTTTCCATCGCCGGACGCGTGGACTACCTGTGCAGCGACAATTCCTTGCGCTCGTCACTGATCGACATGCGACGGGCGGTCGCGATCATTCCCAGTCTTGCCATTCACCTGGATCGCGAAGCCAATCAGAGCAAGTCCGTGAATGCGCAGAAAGATCTGCCGCCTGTGCTCTCCATTGCAGGCGTGCGCGACGGCTCCTTCGACGATCTGCTGCTGGCTCATCTGCAGGAAACGGGGATTGCACCTGATGCGACGCGGGTGCTGAGTCACGAGCTGAGTTTCTACGATACCCAGGCGCCGGCCATCATCGGCCTGCATCATGAATTCATCGCCTCTGCGCGACTCGACAATCTGCTGAGCTGTCATGTCGGGCTTGAGGCACTGCTGCATGCCGGGGGTGACACCTGCAATATGCTGATCTGTTCCGATCACGAGGAGGTAGGCAGTACCTCGGCCAGCGGAGCACAGGGTCCGTTCCTGCGCTCTGTTCTGGAACGCATCATCGCCAGCGGTCCGGGGGATGCTCGTTCGCGTGCCGAGGATCTTGAGCGCACGGTGCGCAGCTCCTTGCTGCTCTCCATCGACAACGCCCACGGCGTGCATCCGAATTTCATGGACAAGCATGATGGCAATCACGGTCCGGTGCTGAATCAAGGCCCCGTCATCAAGATCAACGCCAATCAGCGTTACGCCAGCAACAGTCGCTCGGTGTCATTCTTCAAGTCACTGTGCCTGCAGGCCGAGGTGCCGGTACAGAGTTTCGTGGTGCGCAGCGACATGGCCTGCGGCAGCACCATCGGGCCGATCACTGCTGCCGGACTCGGCATCGAGACAGTGGACATCGGCGTGCCCACCTTCGCCATGCATTCCATTCGTGAACTCGCGGGCAGCGAGGATGCCTACCATCTCTGCAAGGCGGTTCGCGTCTTCTTCAACCGCGCGCCGGTTCGCGCCTGAGTCGACGCAGGACGAAGCGTGCCGGATGCAGCGCCTCCAGCACCGAGGTCTGCAGGGGCAGAGGCTCCTGACACATCAGGCTGGCCAGATACTCCGCCGCCAGCGGCGCGTTGCCAATGCCATGCGAGCCATGTCCCACATTGAGGTAGAGGCCAGGGTGACACGGCAGGGTCACGGTGGGCTGCTTGCGCTCGTGCTGCGGCAGCGCGCGATAGAGTGCTTCCAGTGTCGCGACATCCACCGCGGGGCCCGCCATGGGAGTGCGATCCGGGCTGCCGGCACGCACGGCAACCCTGCCTCCACTCAGCGCGGAGTCATCAAGTGCGGCCTCCGGCAAATGCGGCATGATGCCCGCGAGATTCTCACTCTGTTCGCGCATGGACAGTGACAGGTCGCTCACATCCTTGGAGTAACTGGCGCCTGCACAGTGTTCGCCGTGCAGGGGCGGGCTGATGTAGCTGCGCCCGCAGACTACCGTCTTCAGCGTGCTGCTCTGCGCCGAGGCGCGCAGGTGGCTGAGCTGACCGCGCAGGGGGACCAGGGGCAGGTGCGCAGTTTGCGCCAGGCTCGCCGCCGCCGTGCTGTTGGCAATCACCACGCTGTCCGCTTCCGCCAGGATCTGGCCCTCAGGGCCCAGAGCCCGCCACTGGTCTGCGTGGCGCAGCAGCGCGCTCACCGGCGTGCCGCAGTGCACGCTGATCAGCGGATGCTGCAGCCAGGCGGCGCAGAGCGCTGCTGGACGCAGCCAGCCGCCCAAGGGGATGAAATTGCCGCCCCCATCCAGTGTCGTTCCCGCGAGCGCGCTGGCCTGGGTCTGGTCGACGCGCTGCACGACGGCAGAGGCGTACAGGTCCAGGCGAACGTCCGGGCAGCGTTCGCGTCGTGAGGAAAACGCCGTATCGAGATTCAGCACGCCGCAGCGTTGCCAGTGAATCGACGGGTGCTGCGCCTGCATCGCGTCGTAATGACGCGATGCGAAGAGAAAGGCCTGCAGATTGAATTGCCAGGCACCATCCACGGCGTTGTTGAGCCGGCACTGCAACACTCCCTGGCGATTGCCGGAGGCGCCGGCCGCGATTTCTGTGTGGCGTTCCAGAACACTCACGCGGCAACCTCGCTGCGCCAGGCTCCATGCCGTGCTGCATCCGGCAAGACCGGCGCCGATCACCAGGACATGTTCCGGCGTCGAGGTTGTGCGGGGCAATTGCAGCCAGCGTCCCGTGTGCTCCGTTTGCCCTGCCGGCTGAGAGGCTTCCTGCAGTGCGCCACGCAGCATCTCGCGTTTTTGCCCGAAACCTGGATGCTTTGCCACGGCAAACCCGCTGTCCTGCAAGGTTCTCACCACGTGTCCCGCGACACTGTACGTGCTCAGTGTGGCGCCTGATCGGCTGAGGCGACGAACGTGGGCAAACAGGGCAGGGCTCCACAGTTCCGGATTGGTGCGCGGTGCGAAGCCGTCGAGAAACCAGGCGTCCACCACCCCACCCCGTGCATCCTCATGCGCAGCGAGGGTCTGAGCTGCATCGCCGTAATACAGGTCGAGCGTCACATCGGCGCGGCCTGCGGCGTTGCGGAACACGAGACGGTGCAGGCCGCTGGTATGGTCGGGATACTGCGCCAGCAGTTGCTCGGCAAGATCCTGCAGCGCCGGCCATTGCGCCAGTGCGCGCTGCAATGCGTCTTGCTGCAGTGGGAATTTCTCGCAGGCGATGTAGTGCAGACGCAAATGCTGTGGTGCCACTTCCTGCCAGGCTCGCCAGCAGCACAGGAAATTCAGGCCGGTACCGAAGCCCAGTTCCGCCACGGTGAAGTGCCCGCGTGCGTTCACTGCGCCGGCACGCAGCGGCTCGTCCAGTGCGCTCCAACGTTCGCGCAACTGGTTGGCGGCCAGAAAGACGTGTTCCGTCTCTGCGAGCCCGCCTTGTCGCGAGAAGTAGATGTCCTGGAACTGCGCGGAAAACGGAGCACCTGACTCCTGCCATTGCAGGTCGGCATTGTGCAGGAGTGTATTGGTGTCAGGGGGTTGATTGTGCATCGGCGCAGTGTAGCAGAATGCCGTCTGTCAGCCCCCTGCGCCCGGCCATCGTGGCATCTGCGGCGGAATAGGGTAAAATGCGCGACCTTCAAATTTCGCCAGACTATCGAGAATCGCATGATCGAAACCAATCTGACCCATCTCAGGATCAAGGACTTCACCGCCCGCACAGACGTCCTTCGGGGGTATCTTTGACTACGATGAAAAGAAGGACCGCCTGCGCGAAGTAGAGCTCGAACTGGGCGAATCCAATGTCTGGGACAAACCCGAGGTGGCCCAGGCACTGGGTCGCGAGCGCTCGGAACTGGAGCTGGTGGTCACCACCATCGACGCGCTCTACAGCGGACTCAACGATTGCACCGAACTGCTGACCCTGGCCGAGGAAGAGCAGGACGAAGCACTGTTCGAGGAGGTGAATGCCGAGCTGGAAACGCTGGGCGGCAAGCTTTCCGCGCTGGAATTCCGTCGCATGTTCTCCGGCAAGATGGACATCAACAACGCCTACCTCGACATTCAGGCGGGTTCCGGCGGTACCGAGGCGCAGGACTGGGCCGAGATGCTGCTGCGCATGTACCTGCGCTGGGGCGAGGCCAAGGGCTTCAATGTCGAAGTGGCCGAAGTCTCAGCCGGTGAGGTAGCGGGCATCAAGAGTGCCACGATTCACGTGTCCGGCGAGTATGCCTTCGGCTGGCTGCGCACCGAGACGGGCGTGCACCGCCTGGTGCGCAAGTCGCCCTTCGATTCCGGCAATCGCCGGCATACCTCGTTCTCGTCCGTGTTCGTGTCACCGGAAGTGGATGACGACATCGACATCGAGCTGAACATGGGCGATGTGCGCGTGGACACCTACCGCGCCAGTGGCGCCGGCGGTCAGCACATCAACAAGACGGACTCCGCCGTGCGTCTGACTCACGAGCCGTCGGGCATTGTCGTGCAGTGCCAGAACCAGCGCTCGCAGCACAAGAACAAGGACGAGGCCATCAAGATGTTGAAGGCACGTCTGTACGAGATGGAAGAGCTGAAGCGCCGTCAGGCCGCTCAGGCCATCGAGGAAGAGAAGGCGGACATCGGCTGGGGCAGTCAGATCCGCTCCTATGTGCTGGATCAGTCACGCATCAAGGACTTGCGCACGGGTGTGGAAGTCAGCAATACAGGCGCAGTGCTGGACGGCGACCTGGACAAGTTCATCGAAGCTAGTTTGAAAATGGGGCTATGAATCACGTGACAGAACACAATCAGCAGACAGGCAGCGACGAGTCGCATCACGACGAGAACAAACTGATTGCCTTGCGCCGCGAGAAGCTCGACGCCATTCGTGCGCGCCGCAATGCCTTTCCCAACGACTTCCGCCGCACACACTACGCCGCCGATCTGATCAAGGCCCATGGCGAGCAGGACAAGGACACGCTGGAGGCTCTGACGCCCCAAGTGAAGGTGGCAGGTCGCCTCATTCGCATGCGTGGCCCGTTCCTGGTGATTCAGGATGTGTCTGAACAGATCCAGCTGTACTTCAATCCCAAGGAGCTCGACGAGGCGCTGCTCGCCGAGATCAAGGGACTGGATCTGGGGGACATCGTGGGCGTCGAAGGGCGCGTGTTCAAGACAGGCAAGGGCGAGCTCACGGTGTGGATCGCGTCGCTGCGTCTGCTGACCAAATCGCTGCGCCCGCTGCCGGACAAGTACCGCGGTCTGGCTGACACCGAAGTGCGCTATCGCCAGCGCTATGTCGACTTGATAGCCAACGAGGCTTCACGTGCGACATTCGTCACGCGTTCCAGAATCATCAGTTGCCTGCGTCACTTCTTCGAGGCACACGGGTTCATGGAAGTGGAAACCCCGATGATGCAGGTGATTCCCGGTGGTGCGTCGGCCAAGCCCTTCATCACGCATCACAATGCGCTGGACCAGCAGATGTATCTGCGCATCGCCCCGGAACTCTATCTCAAGCGTCTGGTGGTGGGTGGCTTCGAGCGCGTCTTCGAGATCAACCGCAATTTCCGCAACGAGGGACTGTCCACGCGCCACAATCCCGAGTTCACGATGATCGAGTTCTATCAGGCCTACGCCGATTACCACGATCTCATGGATCTGACGGAAGAGCTGTTCCGTCGCATCGCCACGGAAGTGCAGGGCACCACGCTGGTGACCTACCAGGGGTTGGCCATCGATTTCGGTCAGCCCTTCAGTCGTCTGAGCGTGCGCGAGTCCATCGTGCGTCATTGCCCGGACGTGAACATGGCGCAGCTCGCGACGCGCGAGAGTGCGGCTGCGCTGGCGCAGCAGATGGGTGTGCACATCGAGGATGCCTGGGGCCACGGCCGTGTCTGCATGGCCATCTTCGACGAAAAAGTGGAGCACCTGCTGCTGCAGCCCACCTTCATCACCGAATACCCCACCGAGGTGTCGCCGCTGGCACGCGCCAATGACGAGAATCCGGATGTCACCGATCGTTTCGAGCTGTTCATCGGCGGACGCGAGATCGCCAATGGCTTCTCCGAGCTCAATGATGCGGAAGACCAGGCCCGTCGCTTCCACGAGCAGGTGGCGCAGAAGGAGTCCGGCGATGACGAGGCCATGCACTACGACGCAGATTATGTGACCGCGCTGGAGTACGGTCTGCCGCCGACGGCGGGTGAGGGCATCGGTGTTGACCGTCTGGTCATGTTGTTCACGGATGCTCCCTCCATCAAGGATGTGTTGCTGTTCCCGCACATGCGGCCGCATCACGACAAGTAGAGCAAGGCGGAGAGTCCGGTGGACAGAGTGCAGCTCGAGGCGTCCTGGAAGGCACTGCTGCAGCCGGAATTCGAGCGCGATTACATGCGTGAGCTGCGTGCGTTCCTGCTGCAGGAGAAGCAGACAGGCAAGCAGGTATACCCCGCAGGCAGGGACATGTTCAATGCGCTCAATTCCACCCCGTTCGATCGGGTGCGCGTGGTGATTCTGGGACAGGACCCTTACCACGGGCCGGGTCAGGCCCACGGCCTGTGCTTCTCGGTGCAGCCGGGTGTCGAGATTCCACCGTCCCTGCGCAATATCTACAAGGAGCTGGCCAGCGACCTGGGCATTGCGCCGGCGCGTCACGGCTGTCTGCAGTCCTGGGCGGCTCAAGGGGTGCTGTTGCTCAATGCCGTGCTGAGCGTGGAGGCCGGTCGCGCCGCTTCGCATCAGGGTCGTGGCTGGGAGCAGTTCACCGATCGCATCATCGCGCTGCTCAATGAACGAAGGGAACATCTGGTCTTCATGCTCTGGGGCAGTCATGCGCAGAAGAAGGGCCAGTTCATCGATCGTTCCCGCCATCTCGTGCTCGAGTCACCACACCCCTCGCCCTTGTCGGCGAGTCGGGGGTTTCTGGGCAACCGGCATTTCTCCCGCGCCAATCACTATCTGCTGGCCCATGGTCTTGAGGCCGTGGACTGGCGCGTTCTATCGACCACGGAGGGCTTGTGATGTCTGCCATGCAGGGAAATGAACAGGTGTGCATTGTTGTCGGGGCCGGCCATGCAGGCTCGGCACTGGCCGTGCAACTGCGCAAGGAGAATTGGACCGGTCGCATCGTGCTCGTCGGCGTGGAATCGGCCTTGCCCTATCATCGTCCGCCCTTGTCCAAGGCGGTGCTCTCCGGCGAGAAGACGCTCGACGCGATCGCTCTGCGGCCGCTGTCCCACTATGCGGCCAGTGGCGTGGAATTGCGCCTCGGCGAGCGTGTCGTGGCGATTGATCGTCAGGCCCGGACAGTGCAGCTGGCCGGGGGGGAGTCCCTGCATTACGACGCACTCGCTCTGTGCACGGGCACCGTCGCCAGGACTCTGCCACGCGCCAGCGAGCTGCAAGGGGTGTTCAGCTTGCGCACGGCCGAGGATGCCGAGCGCATTCGCGCTGCGGCGACGAGTGGCAAACGTGTCGTCATCGTGGGTGGCGGTTACATCGGACTCGAAGTGGCGGCCGTGCTGCGCGCGCAAGGTCTGGAGGTCACAGTGCTGGAGGCGGCCAGTCGGCTGCTTGCGCGCGTCGCGCATCCCGTGGTGTCCGACTATTTTGCCGCGCTGCATGCCCGCCATGGCGTGACGATACTGACGGGCATTGCCGGCGTGGAACTGCTGGGCGAATCCACTGTGAGCGGCGTGCGCGAAGGCAGCGGCCGCATTCATCCCGCCGATCTGGTGATTGTCGGCATTGGCGTGCTGCCGGAGCTTGCCCTTGCCCGCGAGGCAGGCCTGGAGGTGGACAACGGCATCGTTGTGGACGCCTATGCCTGCACCAGTGATCCGCACATCTACGCGGCCGGCGACTGCACCTGGCATCCCTCGGCGCGTTACGGCCGGCGCCTGCGTCTGGAATCGGTGCAGAACGCGCTGGATCAGGCCCGGGTGGCGGCCGCCAACATCTGTGGCAAGCAAGTGCTTTACGATGCGCTGCCATGGTTCTGGTCGGATCAGTACAGCATCAAGCTGCAGAGTGCCGGCCTGTTGCTGGAGCACGAGACAGTCGTGCTGCGCGGCGATCCAGAACACGCCGACGAAAAGGGCTTCTGCGTGTTTCATCTGCGCGGCGATGTGATGATTGCGGCTGATTGCATCAATCGTGCGAAGGAGTTCATCGCCTGCAAGCGCCTGATCGCAGAGCGTCTGCGCGTCAATCCGCAGGCACTGGCTGACGTGAATTCAGGGGTCGATACGTTCGAATTGCGTGAAGACGTGCTCTGAGTTCAGAGCGGGCCCGTGTAGATGCAGCCGCTGGTGCAGGTTTCGCGGATTTCGATGCGACTCAGCGCAGGCAGGGCTGGCTTGAGGCGCTGCCAGATCCAGATTGCGAGGTTCTCGCTGGTCGGGTTTTCCAGACCGGGAATCTCGTTCAGGTAATAGTGATCCAGCTGCTTCCACACGGGGTGAAAGGCGTCCTTGATGTCGCCGAAATCCATCACCCAGCCGGAGTGCTGTCCCACCGGGCCGCTGACGTGGATGCGCACCGCGAAGGAGTGGCCGTGCAGGCGCGCACACTTGTGCCCTGCAGGCACATTGGGCAGACGATGGGCCGCCTCGAAGGTGAATTCCTTGTAGATATCCATGCTGGCTCGGTGTATTCGCAGGGGCTTCTGGGCGACGAGGCACCTGCATGGTGCCTGGCCGGAACGGGGCGCAAGGATACCGACAGTTCCGTTTCAAGTACAGCCTGATTCCCTTATACTCCGGGCACTTTCCCCGCAGCGCGACTCCCTCGATGCCTCTCAGCGACGCCATGAAACGCCTTGCCCGCAGCCTTCTCAAGGGGCGTCGCCTGCCCGTGGCGCTCGGGCTCGTGCTCACGCTGCTCGTGGCCTCCCTGCAGGTGCTGCCGCCAAGCGGCATCGGCTCCCTGATCGATCGTCTCGACAATCTCCTCTACGACCAGCGCTACAACCTGATGTCGAAACCGTCCGTGAATCCCGAGCACAAGATCGTGGTGGTGGACATCGATGAGCGCAGTCTGCAGGCCGAGGGGCAGTGGCCCTGGGATCGCTTCAAGCTCGGGCAGCTGGTGGAACGACTGGCCGAGTATGGTGTGCTGGTCACCGGCTTCGACGTGACTTTTCCCGAGCCGCAGCGCAATACCGTGCGCGACATCGTTGCCCGCAGCGACGGCCTGACACTGGAATCAGACTTCGTCGAACGACTGCGCACACTGGAGCAGGAACTGGATGCCGACCGCTATTTCGCGCAGGCCATTGCCAATCCCCTCATGTCCGTGGTGCTCGCAGTGTCTTTCAATCCTGTGCAGTCCGTGGAATACGGGGCGCTGCCAACACCGATCGTGGGGCTCGATGCTGCCATTGCGGAGCGCGTGACGCTGCAGGAAATGGCCGGCTACACCGCCAACATCGCCGTGCTGCAGGAAGCTGCCGCGGGGGCCGGCATCATGAATCAGCTGCCGGATGTCGATGGCATCATCCGCCGCGTGCCTCTTGTCGTGCGCTATCGCGATCAGTTGTATCCCACCCTGGCGCTGGAAATGGCGCGGCTGTATTTCTTCGAGCAGGATTTCGAACTGGTGACCTATCCCCTGGGGGACGTGCATCAGGTGGAAGGCATCCGCATCGGTCGCAATGCAGGACAGTACGAGCTGGCCACGGATGCAAGAGCGCAGGTGCTGGTGCCCTATGTCGGTCCGTCCGTGCTAAGCGGCAACGGTCAATATGAATACGTCTCCGCCACCGATGTGCTCAATGGTGTCGTGGACCCGGCCGTGCTCGAGAATGCCCTGGTGCTGGTGGGCACCACGGCCACGGGCATGTTCGATCTGCGCTCGACGCCACTGGAAGCGGTCTACCCCGGAGTGGAAGTGCACGCGAACATTCTCAACGGCATCCTCAATTCCTTCATCGTGCAGGAAGTCGCGGGCAACGCAGAAGGCGCTGAAAACGACATCAATGCCACGCTGGCCTCGCCCTTTCCGTACAAACCTGTGTGGGAGGAGGGCGCGATTCTCGTGATCCTGCTGGTGCTCGGTGCAGTGCTCAGCGCGGTGCTCCCGCTGCTCGGTCCGACGCTGCTTGCGGTGGCGGCACTGGTCTTGATCGGCGCGGCCGTGTGGAGCAATTTCGCGCTGTGGTCGCTCTACCGCATGGACCTGTCGCTGACCCTGATCCTGCTGCTGATCCTGACGCTGGTGGTGATCAACACGGCGTATGGCTATCTGAGCGAGCGCCTCACGCGCAAGACCATCAAGGGCATGTTCGATCAATATGTGCCACCTGCCCACATTGACGCGATGCTGCAGAATCCAGAGGCTTACAGCTTCTCCGGCGAGAGCCGGGAAATGACGGTGCTGTTCGCGGACATCCGGGATTTCACCAGTGTCTCGGAAGCGCTGACCGCCACCGAACTCAAGCAATTGTTGAACGAGTTTTTCACGCCGGTCACCAGCATCATCTTCGAGCACAACGGCACCGTCGACAAATACGTCGGCGACATGATCATGGCTTTCTGGGGCGCGCCCCTGGAGGACCTCGCGCATCGCAGCAATGCAGTGCATGCCGCGCTGCGGATTCTCGATGAAGTCGAGCGACTGCGGCAGGAGTTTCCGCGCAAGGGCTTTCCCCCGATCAATATCGGCATTGGCGTGAACACCGGCATGATGAACGTGGGCGACATGGGATCGGTCTATCGTCGCGCCTATACCGTGCTTGGAGACGCCGTGAACCTGGGCTCGCGACTCGAAGGTCTGACGAAGTTCTACGGCGTGAAACTGTTGATCGGCGAAGAGACCCATCACACGCTGGAGGGCATCGTGTGTCGCCTGATCGACAAGGTGAAGGTCAAGGGCAAGGACCATGCCGTGCGCACTTACGAACCGCTGTGCACGACGGCCGATGCGAGCCCGCAATTGCTGGCGGAAGTGGCGCAGTATCACGCGGCGCTCGAGCAGTATTTCGCGCAGCAATGGGACGACGCACAGCAGCGTTTCGAGTCGTTGCACGCGGCTGCACCGCACGTGCATCTCTACGAGATCTATCTGGAAAGAATCGCCAATCTGCGCACGCAGAGTCTGCCTGCCGACTGGGATGGATCCTTCCAGCATCTGAGCAAATGAGTGCGGCCACTACCAGAAATCTTCACTTTTTGACAAGCATTGCTGCGGGTTTTCACGCGTGAAAACGGCCGAGAAAATTGATTGACAGAACAATTCAAGTGCGTAAAATGCGCGTCACCCAAGAGAACGGGTGTTTAGCTCAGTTGGTAGAGCGTCGCCCTTACAAGGCGAATGTCGGGGGTTCAAATCCCTCAACACCCACCAGACTCTCTCGGGGTCTGCAGTGAGCAAAGTTTGTGTGGACCGGTAGTTCAGCCGGTTAGAATGCCGGCCTGTCACGCCGGAGGTCGCGGGTTCGAGTCCCGTCCGGTCCGCCACTAACCCCTCTTCAAATCAGCAATTCCCCAGCCCGTTTCAACGTCATCGCTGCACTCGAATGCACGCGTTTTCTCGTGCCAATAAAAGCGCACTTGGCACTGTTGCCTGCGTCCACTTGCTCGCGCCGGATGCTTCCTTTACTCCACTTCCAGCGCTGGCTAAGATGCCGGGACTTCGAGCGCAGAGGAGCAGCGGTGTGTCGCAAACAACAATTCAAGACAAGCGCGCAACGGATGCCACGGTCGACACCTTTCTGGTGCAGGCGCATGGCATCGCCGCGTTTGTCATGCTGCTGATGGCCGTCACCTTCGGCATTCTTGTCTCGCTGCAATTCATTCTGCCGGATCTGTTCTCCGGTCTGCTGCCGAGCTGGGGTCGCATGCGCTATGCGCACACCCAGGGCATCATGCTGGGCTGGCTCGGCAATGCCTTCCTGGCCTTTCTCTATCATGCGGTTCCCATCCTGACGGGTGCGCGGGTCACCGGGCGCAGGCTCGGTCTGGTGTTGTTCGGTCTCTGGAATTTCGTGGTGATGCTGCCGGGCTGGGCGCTGGTGCTGGCCGGTGTCAGTCAGCCACTGGAGTGGGCGGAGTTCCCCCTGCTGGTCGATGTGTTCGTGGTGCTGGCCTTCGTGCTCGCCGCCGTGCAATTCCTGCCGCCTTTCTTCCGCAAGGGGCTCACCGACCTCTACGTCTCGGGCTGGTACATCATCGGGGCCCTGGTCTTCACGCTGCTCTCCTATCCCATGGGCAACATCGTGCCCGAGTTCGTGCCGGGCGCCGCGGGAGCCGCCTTCAGCGGTCTGTGGATTCACGATGCCGTCGGGTTGTTCGTCACTCCGCTCGCGCTCGCCATTCTCTATTTCGTGATTCCCGCCAGCACCGGTCGGCCTGTCTTCAGTCATCTGCTCTCGATGCTGGGCTTCTGGGGACTGTTCTTCCTTTACCCGCTGAACGGGACACATCACTACATCTTCTCCGTGATCCCGATGGAGGCGCAGATGACGGCGATCTATGCCTCGTTCCTGCTCGGGGTGATCGTGCTCATCGTGGTCTCCAATCTCGTGCTCTCCCAGCGTGGCAGCGGCTGGATTCCGCAGGACATCGCGCTGCGCTTCGTCTCGATGTCGGTGATCTTCTACCTCGTGGTGAGCATTCAGGGCTCGCTGCAGGCCAACATGGCACTCAATGAGCTGACGCACTTCACGGACTGGGTGATCGGGCATTCCCATCTGGCCATGCTGGGCTTCGCCACCTTCGCCGGCATCGGCGGCATCCTGCACGCCTGGCAGCGCATTCCCCAGGCGCGCTACAACGCCCGGGCACTGGAATGGGCCTACTGGCTGCTGACGGTTGGCATCTGGCTCATGGTCATCGACCTGTCGCTGGCCGGTCTGGTGCAGGGCGGCGCCTGGCAGAGCGGCGCGCCCTGGCTGGAATCCCTGCGTGTGTCGCAGCCCTACTGGGTGTTCCGCTCCCTGACTGCCATTCCCATCACTGCCGGCTTCATCGCCCTGTTCGCTGGTCTGATGACGGGCCCGCGTGGCGCCGGGGCCGATGCCGTGGCGCAGAACCGGCAGCGTGTGGCGGCGGCGCGTGTGGCGCCCGTGCTGATCGAGGGCAGTGCCGATGCGCCCGCGCGGGTGCTGGGCATGTCCTATGTCGTGGCCTCGGTGGCGGGCGTGCTGTTCTTCGTGTTCTCGGTGTCTCTGCTGGGCGAGATGCCCAGGCGCCTGCTGGCGGATCAGACGAATGTGATGGCCCCGGCCAGTCCACTGCCCCTGACGCCCTCCGAGCAGCGCGGCCGTGACATCTACGCCCGCGAAGGCTGTGGCTATTGCCATACCCAGCAAGTGCGCTATGTGCCGGCCGACATCCAGCGCTACGGAGCGCCGACCCTGGCCTGGGAAGGGCGCTTCGATTTCCCGCATCTGCTGGGCACCCGGCGCATCGGGCCGGATCTGGCACGCGCCGCGAACACCCGCACCGCCGAATGGCATCTCGCCCATTTGTATGCCCCGCGAGCCGTGGTGCCCGGCTCGGTGATGCCGGCCTACCCGCAGTTCTTCGCCGGGGACCCGACGCAGCCCACCCAGGAAGCGCGTGACCTGGTGGCCTATCTGGACACGCTAGGCCGCGCCCGCGAACTGGCCTGGCCGGACGGCGACACCGCCGCCCGTGCCGTGGCGGGCGACAGCGAATGGGCGCAGATGGCGTTCTCCTCTCCAGTGCTCAATGCGCATCCGGGCAGGACACAGCCGCGCGGCAATGCGCCGGCGCTGCCCGCCACCGGGGATCTGGCGCTGGGCAAGGCCCTGTGGCAGGCCAATTGCTCCGGCTGTCACGGGGCGAACGGTGATGGAGCTGGGCAGGCGTCCGGCTGGCTGGAGCCGCCGCCCGTGAATCTCACCGCGCGGGACTACACGGGACAGCGTCTGGCCGACATTTTGTGGAACGGGGTTCACGGCACTGCCATGCCGGGCTGGCGTGACCAGCCCCTGGAAAGTCTCGCTGCCCTGGTCGCCGTGGTGCGCGACTTCGGGCCGCAGGACGCCACTGCCGCGCCCGCGCCGCAATTGCAGGAAGGCGCCCGCGTCTATCAGCAGCACTGTGCCGAGTGTCATGGCGATGCGGGCACGGGCAATGGCTTCGCGGCGGATCAGCTGCCCATCATGCCGACGGACTTCACGGGCGAGCGCCCCACGCATGCCGAGAGCGAACGGGTGCTGCGCAATGGCGTGCCCGGAACCTCCATGGCACCGTGGACGGATCGCCTGAATGACGCCGAGATCGCGGCGGTCTCTCACTTCGTGCGTCAGTTCTACGCAGGCGAGACAACAGGAGGGGCGCGATGATTTCCGATGTGATCGTGGGACTCAGTGTGTTGTTCGCCGCCGGCTGGCTGGCGGCGGCCTGGCTGCGGCCGGCGCTGCGGCGGCGCATCGAGCAGCCCAAGTTCGTGTTTGCGCAGCAGATCCAGCGGTTTGACGAAGACCAGCAGGCGTCCAATTCCAGGGAGACTCCCCATGAACCCCGATAAGCAGAGTGGCAGCATCCTTTTCACCGTGCTGGCCGGCGGCGCGGCCGGTCTGGGCATCATTGCGGCGGCGCTGTGGCTGTATCGGCCCATGCCCGTGAGTCCCGGCGTGCCGCTGGAAGCCACGGCCGAATACGGCGAGCGCCTGATTCGCCACACGCCGGAAGAGATGGGCCCTGCCAACCCGGACCCTGCCATGCGCTACACCGGTTCGCATCTGGACTGCGCGTCCTGCCATCTGGACAGCGGCCGCAAGCCCGGCACGCTCTCGCTGCTGCAGACCAGCTCGCGCTATCCGCGCTTCTCCGGCCGGGACGGGGGGGAAGGGGACTTGCGTGATCGCATCCAGGGCTGCATGACCCGCAGCATGAATGGCCGGGAGCTGCCCCGCGATGGCGTGCAGATGGTGTCCATGGAGCTGTACATCAACAGCCTCTGGGCGCAGACCCAGGCCTCCAGCGAGAGCCGTGTGCAGCCGGACGAGCCGCCGGCCTTCCGCGAGCCGGATCGGGCGGCCGACATCGCGGCGGGGCAGGTGGTGTTCGAGCAGCGTTGCGCCGTGTGCCACGGCATCGACGGACTCGGCCTGCAGGCCACGAATGACATCAAGGAAGGCTATCTGTTCCCGCCGCTGTGGGGGCCGGACAGCTACAACAACGGCGCCGGCATGAACCGGGTGCTGACGGCGGCCATGTTCATCAAGGCGCGCATGCCACTGGGGCAGCCGGATCTGACGGATGACCAGGCCTTCGATGTGTCGGCCTACATCAATTCGAAGGAGCGGCCGCAGATGGCCAATCTGGAAGAGGATTACCCGGATCGCACCACCAAGCCGGTGGACAGCCCGTACCCGCCGTACGCCGACCCATTCCCGGTGGAGCAGCACAAGTTCGGGCCGTTCGGGCCGATCCGCGAGTACTACTCCGCCCAGACCGCGGCACGCAACGCCGCGCAGAACGCGGCGGGCACTGCCGGGGGCCGCTAGTCAGCCGGCCACCAGCATCGTGTAGCCGTGCTCCTGAGCGCGCGTCGTCGCCATGACGCCTGCGGGCACCATGCGCGCGTTGACGCCGATGGAGGCCGCGAGTTCGCGGGCGATCGCATCGACATCGCCGCCGGTGGCCGCCGCGAGGAAGGTGGAGAGATTGCGCGTGGCACGACTGCACACGGCATACTGCACGCCCCGCGCGGCATTGGAAGCCAGCGTGTGGCCCCGGCTGGGCAGGTCGACACGATCGGACATCGTGATCGGGCTGCGCGGGAAGTTCTCACCGGTCTTCGGGTCGTGATACTGCGTGTAGTCGGCCAGCACCTTCCCGTACTTCTCCCACATCGCGTCACTGTAGGCCAGCGGCGCTGCTGCGGCGCGGAAACAGATGATCATCGCGTAATCCGACTCCGCTCCCTTGTAGACATCGGTGTGGGTGGCCAGGATGTTGGCCGCGTAGTTCATGGCGTTCACACCGCCCAGGCCGGTGTAGCAATCGATGAGCGTGCGGTGTGTCCCCGGCATGTCCATCCAGGCGTCTTCGTCGTGGATGCGCGGTTCGAAGCGCTGACGCGCGGTCTGCGCGACGGCCTTGGTGGCGGCGGCTGCGGAGGTCAGTGCAGCGACGAGGCCGAGACGGCCGAGAAAGGATCGACGCCCGGACGGGGGCAGGGATTGGTCTGACATGGGAGCTCCTGAAGGCTGTGGCGCTCGCTGTCGGGGGCGCCCGTGAAGTAACAAGTGCTGGCTATTCAACTACAGGGCAGGCGGAAAATCGAGTGCGTCAGATCAAGCTTTCAGCCACGTCGGCCCCCTTGCAAGCCGTGCAGGACGCCGTGCTTGACGCTCACGGCATAGGCTTGAGCGTGCTGCGTCTGGACCTGCTGCACCCCTTCATCAGCGGCAACAAGTGGTTCAAGCTGCGGCCCGTGCTGGAACGGGCCCAGGCCCAGGGACAGCGTACGCTGATCAGTTTCGGCGGGGCCTGGTCCAATCATCTGCTCGCGCTCGCCGCGGCCGGGCAGCAGGCCGGTTTCACCACGATCGGGCTGGTGCGCGGGGAGGTCCTGCGGCCCCTCAATCCCGTGCTGGCGGCCGCCGAGGCCTTCGGCATGCAATTGCTGCCGGTGTCCCGCACCGCATACCGCGAGCGCCACACTGACGCCTTCCTGCAGGCACTGCGTGAGCGCTGGCCGCAGGCGCACCTCATTCCCGAAGGCGGCGCCACGCTGGACGGCGTGCTGGGGTGCCAGGAAATCGCCCGTGCGCTGCGCTGGACAGGGTCTGCCACCCGTCCGCGCCGGGTGGCGCTGGCGACGGCCACCGGCACCACGCTTGCAGGCCTGGTGTCGGCCCTGGACGAGTCCGTTCGCGTGGAGGCCACCCTCGTGCTCAAGGGCGAGGATCGCCTCAGCGCCCAGGTGCAGCACTGGCTGGAGCAGCTGCCGGCTGGTCCGCGTGCCGACTGGCAGATCGTGCAAGGCTGGCACGCCGGCGGCTATGCGCGCAGTCATCCCGGGCTCGATACCTTCATCGCCGGCTTCACGGCGAGGACGGGCATCCCGCTGGAACCCGTCTATACCGGCAAGATGATGTGGAGTGTCTACGGGCGCATTGTCAGGGGAGAAATCCCGCCCGGCAGTGAGATCATTGCCATCCACACCGGTGGCATTCCGCCTTCTGCCACATAAAGATGGAAAATATTCCCACGCGCTCGCATAATGGCCTCCCGCCTTTGTGCAAAGAGTGATCAATCGCGATGCCTGTTCCGCTGTTGCAGCGTCTGCTCCGCCTCTGTCTGCCGTGTCTGGTGGCCGTCCTCGGTCTCTGGCAGTCGGGCATTGCCGTGGCGCAGGACCACGTCGCGCAGTCGCCATTGTGGCGCATCCTCGCCACTCCCGTGGTCGACATGCCCGCCGTGCCGGCCCATGCCAGCCATGCCGTGCCCATCGCCCTGCATGCCGAGGTGCTGGAGTCCCTGCAGACGGGCAGTGCCGTGCCGGTGCCCGTGCAGCAGCAGGCAGGCGAAGTGCGTCACACCCCGTTGCTGATCCTGGCGCAGACCCGCCAGCTCAACGGCGACCGCAGCCTGCATGGCGAACTCGCGGGATACGGTCGACAGACCCCCTTCGTGCTGACGGCGAGTGCAGTGGATGTCTTCGCCTATGCCGAGATCGGTGCGGAGGTCTGGCAGTTGCATGTCAGCAGGAACGAAGCGGTGGGGGATTACAGCGGCTGGCTCTACCAGTCGGCCGGCCTGCCCGAAGGCGCCCTGCGACAGGACTACGTGATTCCGGATCTCGCGCATCCGGTCCCCGTGGCGCTGCCAGCACTGCCGCCTAGCACGCTGCCGCTGCGCCTTGGCAATGGGAGTGCGCAGGGCCAGGCCCAGAGCGCACGCAACGCCGGCATCAATGCCCGCAATCTGCAGATCACCCAGTCTGTCGGCAACGGCAGTGTCCTGGCCGGGAGCACGGCCCAGATCGAAGCCAGTTTCCGCAACACCAGCAGCGAGCGACACGAGGCGCTCTCCGTCAATTTCTATTTCGCGCTGGAGAACAGCACGCTGGTCAGTGCCACCGAAGGCTGTCGCCAGGGGACGGTGGGCGGGCAACGCGTGCTCAATTGTCCGCTGGGAGACTTCGCCCCAGGGGAAAGCAAGACGCTGCGCTACACCATCGCGACGACGGCGGCCTCCAAGCCCCGCATCATCTCCACCGCGCTGGTGGGCGAGCTGCGCCATGACGCGGTGCTGAACGTGGTCGAGGATGTGCTGCGCGACAGCGACAACAATGGCGTCAGCGACTTCAATGAGGCGCTGCTCGGTGTCGGCCAGGCCGGTATCGCCCACGCCGGCGCCTTGACCGAACCCTCGGTGATCGACGTGATGGCGCTCTATACCCCCGGCGCCGACACGCTGTATGGGGGCGCGGCGCAGACGCGCATCAACCAGCTCATCGCCATGGCCAACCAGATCTATGCCGACAGCGGCGTGGCCATCACCCTGCGCCCGGTGTACATGGGCCCGGTGGCCTACAGTGAGTCGGTGGACATGGACACCGCGCTGAGTGCCCTGACCAGTCGCAAGGATCCAGCCTTCGCTGCCGTGGACAGCCTGCGCGAGCGATATGGCGCCGATCTGGTGATGCTGTTCCGGCCGCAGGGAACGGAGCTGGATCGCTGCGGTCTCGCGAACCTGGGCGGCTTTCGCACGCAGGGTGACTTCACCTCTTCCGACGAGCGGCAGTTCGCGTTCTCGACCATCGCCATCGACTGCCCCGTGAGTTCCGTCGTGGCCCACGAGCTGGGGCACAACATGGGCCTGACCCACTCCCACCGGGAGGACGGTCACGGCGGCACCTTCGACTTCGCCACCGGTTACGGCGTGGAGTCGCTCTTCACCACGGTCATGGCCTTTCCCGCCGCCTTCAACACCAGTGTGCGAATTGCGCGCTTCTCGAGCCCTGCGCGTGACTGTCTCGGTGTGCCCTGCGGGGTGGCGGCTGGTGGCACGCAGCCGCCGGCCGATGCCGTGCGCGCCCTGGATGTGGTGCGACACCAGATCGCTCGTTACTACGCCCAGCGTGTGCCGCTGCTGCCCGACAAGCCGCTCGGCACCCTGAGCGGCACTGCCACCAATGCCCGCATCGCCCTGGCGGCGAGCGTCAACAAGGGGCTCGATCATGTCTCGGTGGTGACGCCTGCCGACAGCGTCGACATCAATCTGAGCCTGAGCGTGGATTCCCGTCACAGCGGCCAGGCCGGCTCGATCTACGTGCTGGCCACCCTGGACGGCGAGCAGTTCGTGATGCTGGACGAGCAGGGCACAGCGCATGCCTGGGACGGCAGCTTCGCCGGTCTGCGCGCCTTCCGCAGCGTGTCTGCGCTGCGCGCCGTGGAATATGTGCAGATCGCCAATGCGGCCCGCCTCGGCGCCGATTTCGTCGGCCGGCGGCTGCAGATCTACATCGCCTACAGCGTGCCCGGCCAGGGGGAAGTGGTCTACACCGTCGAGCCGCTGGCGCTGGACATCAGCCGCTGAGCGGCGGCGCAAGTCTCTCTGCTATACTGCCGCCGGCCGCGTGCCACCCGCGCAGCCCATCCTCCAACATCCTTCACAGAGCACACCATGGCGGCATTCAAGCGCATAGGACTGATCGGTCGGGCAGGGCACCCCGGGGTGGTCGACACCTTGAGCCTGCTGCACAAGGTGCTCGTTGCCCGCGGCTTGCAGGTGCTGTGTGATGAGCACTGTGCCGCCGAACTGCGCGGGGCGACTCCCCTGGTGGTGCCGCGCGCCGAGCTCGCGGCGCAGAGCGATCTGGTGATCGTGGTGGGGGGCGATGGCAGCATGCTGCGCGTGGCGCAGTGGCTGGTGGCGCACAATGTGCCGGTGCTCGGGGTGAACCGCGGTCGCCTGGGGTTTCTGACCGACATCCTGCCCGAAGAGATCGAGACTCGGCTCACCGAGGTGCTGGCGGGCCGTTACACCGAGGAATCACGCTTCCTGATCGAATGCGAGGTGCGGCGCCAGGGGCGTGTCCTGCATTCCGGCAGCGCCCTGAACGACGTGGTGCTGCACCCGGGCACCGCCGCCCGCATGCTCGAATTCGAGCTGTTCATCAACGAGCAGTTCGTCAACAGTCAGCAGTCGGACGGACTCATCGTCGCCACGCCGACCGGCTCCACCGCCTATGCGCTCTCGGCCGGCGGCCCCATCATGCACCCCAGTCTCAACGCCCTGGTGCTGGTGCCCATGTACCCCCACACCCTCGGCAGCCGGCCGCTGGTGATCGATGCCGACAGCAGCATTCGCGTGGTGGTGGGCAAGCAGCGTTCCATCGTGCCCCAGGTCAGTTGTGACGGGTCCATCGGCTTTCCGGTCGAGCCCGGTGACGAGTTCATCGTGCGCAAGAAGCAGGGCTCCCTGCGACTGATCCACCCGCTGGATCACAATTACTACGAGACCTGCCGCAGCAAGCTCGGCTGGGGCAGCCGTCTGGTGCGCGCCGATGATTAGGGCGGCCGTGCTGGACGCCGGCACCGATCTGCGGCCGTTGCTGGAGGCGCTGGCCCGACAGGGGCTGCGCTTTCGCGTCAATGAGGAGTCCGGCGCGCAGGTGATCTGGGTGGCCACGCAGGCCGAGGCTGAACTCGTCGCGGCCCTGCTGGCGCAGTGGGAGAGCCTGCGGGCGCAGGGCCTGCTGGCCGACACCCCGGCGCCATCCTCTCCCGGCCTTGGCAATTACTTTCCGCTGCAGCGCTATCTGCGCGACCTGCTGCGCGCCTTCTTCCGTGCGCCCGTGACCGTGCTGGTCCTGCTGGCCACGCTGGTAGTGGCGCTCATCAGCGATCTGGGCATGGATCTGACGGGTGTGCAGCGCCTGTTCTACCCCGGCTTCTATCCTGGTCCCGACGTGGGGCCCGCCTCGGTACTGCGCCTGCTCGGCGAGATCGACAGTGTGGAGGCGCTGCTGCGCACGCTCTCGCCCGCGTTGCTGCATTTCGGGGCCCTGCATCTGGTGTTCAACAGCCTGTGGCTGTGGCAGTTCGGGCGCATGATCGAGGGTGCCCAGAGCAGCCTGGGTTATCTGCTGCTCTTGTTGTTTCTGGCCTTCGCCTCCAATACGGTGCAGTACCTGTGGAGTCTGTCGGTGAATTTCGGCGGCCTCTCCGGCGTGGTCTACGGGCTGCTGGGCTACATCTGGATGTGGCAGCTGGTCGCGCCGCGCGCCGGTTTGCAGCTGCCGCCTGCGATGATCGGCTTCCTGTTGCTCGCGCTGGTGCTGATGGAAGTGCTGGCCTCGGCCTGGATCGCCACGGCGGCGCACGCGGGCGGGCTGCTCGCGGGCCTGGTCGCGGGCTTGCTGAGCGCAGGCCTGCAGCGTATTCGACGCGCCTGAGGGGCGCCCCAATCAGAGGATCACAGCATGTCCGCGACACCCGATTCCATGCAGGCGCTGCTCGACAGCATCACCCCGCAGATTCACGAGGCGCTCAAGAGCGCCGTGGAGACCGGCCGCTGGGCCAATGGCGAACGGCTGACGCCGCAGCAGCTGGAACACAGCCTGCAGGCCATCATTGCCTGGGAGGCGCGGCACTTGCCCGAGGAGCAGCGCGTGGGCTACATCGACACCAGCGGTCTGCAGAAGTCCCACTGTGACGAGCCCGGCCACACGCACGGGGCCGGCGACAGCTGTGCCAGCGAGCCGCGCCCGCTGCTGTGGGCCGAGCAGGACAACGCCACGCGCCACTGAGTGACAAGGAGTATCCCGTGAACACCGTCGCCCGCGGCATCGTCCGCAAGATGAAGACCCGCCTCGGCAAACCCGTGGAGTATGCGCTGCCGCTGGGCGAGACCCTGGTACCGCTCAATCCGCTGCTGGGCAGCCACCTCCAGCTGCACTTCAGCGGCCAGATCAATTGCGTGCATTGCGGCCGCAACACCAGCAAGAGCTTCAACCAGGGCTACTGCTACCCGTGCTTCCAGAAGCTGGCCCAGTGCGACTCCTGCATCATTCACCCGGAGAAGTGCCACTACGATCTGGGCACCTGCCGCGAGCCGGCCTGGGGCGAGGAATTCTGCATGCAGGATCACATCGTCTACCTCGCCAACTCCTCGGGCGTGAAGGTGGGCATCACGCGGGCCACCCAGGTGCCGACGCGCTGGATCGACCAGGGCGCGGTGCAGGCGCTGGCCATCATCCGGGTGCGCAGCCGGCTGCAGTCCGGTGCGCTGGAAGTGCTGTTCAAGCAGCACGTGGCGGACAAGACGAACTGGCGCGACATGCTCAAGGGGGCCGATCATCTGACCGACCTGCACGCCGAGCGCGAGCGCCTGCTGGCGGCCTGTCGCCGCGATATCGACGAGCTGGTGCAGCGCTACGGCTTTCACGCCATCAGCGTGCTCACCGGCATCGAGCCGGTGCTGATCGACTACCCGATCCTGGCGTATCCGGAAAAGATCAATTCGTTCAATTTCGACACCGACGCCCTGGTGGAAGGCACCCTGCTGGGCATCAAGGGCCAGTATCTGATTTTCGATACCGGCGTGATCAACCTGCGCCGCTTCGGGGGCTACAACCTGGCGCTGCACCATTGACGAGACAAGGACACGAGCATGCGTGACGCACAACCGAAAACCATTTACCTGAAGGACTACGAGGCCCCGGCCTATCTCATCGACACCACGGACCTGCGTGTCGAGCTGGGGGAAGAATCAACTCGTGTCGTGGCACGTCTGCAGCTGCGGCCCAATCCGCTGCATGCCGGCCATGTGCCCGGCCCGCTGGTGCTGGACGGCCAGGACATGGTGCTGGAGTCGCTCGCCATCGACGGTCGTGTGCTCGAAAGCGCGCAGTATCGCGTGGACGCCGAGAGCCTCAGCCTCTTCACGCCGCCCCAGCAGGCCTTCGTTCTGGAATGCGTGACCCGCATCAAGCCGCAGGAGAACACCAGCCTGGAAGGGCTGTACAAGTCGAAGACGATGTTCTGCACCCAATGCGAGGCGGAAGGCTTCCGCAAGATCACCTATTACCTCGACCGCCCCGATGTCATGGCGGCCTTCACCACCACCGTGGTGGCCGACAAGGCCCGCTACCCGGTGCTGCTGTCCAACGGCAATCCGGTGGCACGCGGCGAGGGGCCGAATGGCACGCATTGGGTGACCTGGGAAGACCCGTTCCGCAAGCCCTGTTACTTGTTCGCGCTGGTGGCAGGCAATCTGGAATGTGTCGAGGATCACTTCACCACGGCGTCCGGCCGCAAGGTGACGCTGCGCATCTTCGTGGAGGCCAAGGATGTCGACAAGTGCGACCACGCCATGCGCTCGCTGAAGAACGCCATGCGCTGGGACGAAGAGGTGTTCGGCCGCGAATACGATCTGGACATCTTCATGATCGTGGCGGTGGACGACTTCAACATGGGCGCCATGGAGAACAAGGGGCTGAACATCTTCAACACGTCCTGCGTGCTGGCGAATCCTGCCACCACCACGGATGCCGGCTTCCAGCGCGTCGAGGCGGTGGTGGCGCACGAATACTTCCACAACTGGACGGGCAACCGCGTGACCTGTCGCGACTGGTTCCAGTTGAGTCTCAAGGAAGGCTTCACCGTGTACCGCGATGCCGAGTTCTCGTCCGACATGGGCTCGCGCACCGTCAAGCGCATCGACGACGTGAGCTTCCTGCGCACCGTGCAGTTCGCCGAAGACGCCGGGCCCATGGCGCATTCCGTGCGCCCGGACTCCTACATGGAGATCTCCAACTTCTACACCGTGACCATCTACGAGAAGGGCGCGGAAGTGGTGCGCATGATTCGCGAACTGATCGGTCCGGAACGCTTCCGCGCCGGCAGCGATCTGTACTTCGCGCGTCACGATGGCCAGGCCGTCACCACCGAGGATTTCGTCAAGGCCATGGAGGACGCCAGCGGCGTCGACCTCGCCCAGTTCCGGCGCTGGTACAGCCAGGCCGGCACGCCGCTGCTGCAGGTGCGTGGCGAGCACGACGCGTCTCGCGGGCGCTATGTGCTGCACGTGCGGCAGAGCTGTCCGGCCACGCCGGAGCAGCCCGAGAAGGCGCCCTTCCACATTCCCCTGCGCATGGCGCTGCTGGATCGCGAGGGCCGCGAGTTGCCGCTGCAGCTCGAAGGCGAGCAGGGCACAGCGCCCACCGAGCGGGTGCTGGACGTGCGCGAGGCGCAGCAGCAGTTCGTGTTCACCGGCATCAGCCAGCCCCCGGTGCCCTCGCTGCTGCGGGGCTTCTCCGCCCCGGTGAAACTGCAGGCAGAGCACACGCGCGAGGACCTGCTGTTCCTCATGGCCCGCGACAGCGACGGCTTCAACCGCTGGAATGCCGCGCAGCAGCTCGGCGTGGAAACCCTGCAGGCCCTGCTGGCCGACTATCAGGCAGGCCGCGCGCTGCAGCTGGAGCCGGGCCTGGTGCAGGCCTTTGCCAGCATCCTGGCCGACTGCATCCAGCAGTGCGAGCGCGGCCTGCCCCATGACAAGGAAGCCGTGGCCCAGCTGCTGAGTCTGCCGGCGGAAGCCTATCTGGCGGAGCTGTCGGCCGAGATCGACGTGGCCGGCATCCATGCCGTGCGCGAGTTCGCCTGCAACACGCTGGCCCAGCGCCTGGCGCCGCAGTTCGCACGACTGCACGCCCTCAACGCGGCGCCGCTGCCCTATGCCGCTGATGCTGCCGGCATCGCTCAGCGTGCGCTGAAGAACACCTGCCTCGGCTATCTGCTGCGCACGGGCGACGCGCACTGGCTGCAGGTCTGTCAGCAACAGTTCGCCATGGCCGACAACATGACGGACGTCAGCGCCGCGCTGCGTCTGCTGGTCAACTGCCCGCTGCCCGAGGCCGCGCCCTTGCGCGAGCAGGCGCTGCAGAATTTCTACACGCGCTGGCAGCACGAGGCACTGGTGGTGGACCAGTGGTTCAGCCTGCAGGCGGGTTGCCTGTTGCCCGGCACGCTGGAGCGAGTGAAGAGCCTGCTGCAGCACCCGGCCTTCGACATCCGCAATCCGAACAAGGTACGGGCCTTGATCGGCGCCTTTGCCGGCCAGAACCCGGTGGCCTTCCACGACATCAGCGGCGCCGGCTACGACTTCCTGGCCGAGCGCATCCTCCAGCTCAATGCCTTGAATCCGCAGATCGCCTCGCGTCTGGTCACGCCGCTCACACGCTGGCGGCGTTACGACGAGACGCGCCAGCGCCTGATGCGCGCGGCGCTGGAGCGCATCCAGGCGGTGGATGGCCTCTCCAAGGATGTGGCGGAGGTGGTGGGGAAGAGCCTGAAATAGGCGGGGCAGCAAACGCTCAGCCATTGCTCAGCGTTTGCTCATGCCGTGCCGCTTTCGGCGCGCCACACTGCGGGCTCCTTCACTCACTCAGGAGTCCGCCATGCACCCCACGTCTTCCTCCACTCCTCCAGGCACGTCTCCGGAACCCCAGGTCTCTGCCAGCTGGCGCGGCACGCGCTGGCGCTGGCTGGGCTGGGGCACGGCGCTGGTGCTGTGGCTGACGCCGCTGCTGACCATGCCCTTCACGGACGAGGTGCAATGGGGCTGGGGTGACTTCGTCGCCGCCGGCATCCTGCTCAGCGTGCCCGGCCTGCTGCTGGAACTCACGCTGCGCATGACGCGCAACACCGCCTACCGACTCGGCGTGGCCGTGGCCCTGCTGGCGACGCTGCTGCTGGTGTGGATATCGCTGGCGGTGGGCATCATCGGCAGCGAGGACAATCCGGCCAATCTGCTCTATGTCGCCGTGCTGGCCACTGCGCTGGGGGGCGCCGTCGCGGCAGGCTTCGCTGCCGCCGGCATGGCGCGCGCGATGTTCGCCACGGCTGCCGCGCAGATGCTGGTGGGCCTGCTGGTGCTGGCGGCCGGGCTGGGCTTCACGCTGATCATCAATGCCTTCTTCGCGCTGCTCTGGTGCCTTTCCGCCGGTCTTTTCCGTGCAGCAGCAGAGGCGGGCGCGCGCTGAATCGGGCACACTGTCGGCCATCGCCCCACGGCACAGCATTGGACGCTCCGCAGCCCGGAGCCGGCATCGCATGACCCAGACGGTTTATCACTTCGACGACTTCACCCTCAATCTCGCCCAGCGCCAGCTGCGCCGTGGCGGGCAGGTGCTGGAACTCAATGCGCGCTACCTCGACGCGCTGGCGCTGCTGGTGCAGGAGAGCGGGCAGCTCGTGAGCAAGGAGCGCTTCCTGGCGGAAGTCTGGCAGGGCATTCCCGTGACGGACGAGGCGCTGACGCAGTGCATCAAGACCCTGCGCAAGGCGCTGGGCGATGCCGCCGGCAGTCCGCGTTTCATCGAGACCGTGCCCAAGCATGGCTATCGCTTCATCGCCAGCGTCCAGGCGCCGTCCATGCCGGCGCCAGCGGACGGCGGGCAGGGCAGTGCCATGCCAGTGCGCGCCCAGCGGCCGAACGGCACCCTGATCTCCCTCGCGGCCGGCATCCTCGGAGGTGCCCTGGCCGGTGTGCTGGGCGGGCTGGCCTATGGCTTCGTGGCCGCGTCGCAGTCCCTGGAGGCCGGCGCGCTGTCCGTGCTGCTGGTCATGCTCTGCCTGAGTCTGCTGGTGGCGGTGCCCGGTGCGGCCGGGGTCGTCAGCGGCTTCGTGCTGGCGCGGCGGCTGGCCCCGACGGCGCGCGGCTGGCCTGTGGCGGGTGCCGCATGCGGCGGCATGCTGGTGGGGGCGCTGGGCAAGCTGATCGGCGTCGACACCTTTGCGCTGCTGTTCGGACGGGCTCCGGGCGACATCACCGGCGCCTTCGAAGGTCTGCTTGTCGGCCTTGCGGTGGGTGCCGCCATCGTGCTGGTCGAGCGCACCGATGGGCAGGGGCCGCAGCCTCGACAGGTGGCGCTGGCGGGTCTGCTGTGCGCCGGCGTCGGGCTCATGCTCGCGGCGCTTGGGCGCCCGCTGCTGGGCGGCAGTCTGGAGCTGCTGGCGCAGAGCTTCCCGGCCTCGCGCCTGCAGCTGGATGCCCTGGGCAGTCTGTTCGGCGAACAGGGCTTCGGGCCGCGCAGCCAGCACCTGGCGGCGGCCGTGGAGGCAGGTCTCTTCGGCAGCTGCATCGCCAGCGCCATGCAACTCGCCCGGCGGGCCGCCGCCAACGCTTGAGTGATCCCCGCGTTTACCTCGTCAGGCAGAAATAAAGTCACGACAAATCACAGATTTTTTCGACGGAATGATGCTTCACTCTGCGTAACCGCAAGCACATGACCCTTCGGCACTCCATCAGCAAGGATATTCGCATGACCTCGCAACAGGACTCTCAGACTCGATCGCAGGACGCTCCCCCTCTGGCCCCCCGTCGCAAGCGGCGCAAGGGTGGCCGCTGGCTGTTGCTGGTGCTGGCAGTCGCCGGCGCCGGCGGCTGGTATTACCTGCGCGGCAGCGATAGCCCCGAGGCCGAGAATCAGCCCTTGCTGGCGCGCGTCGAGATCGGCGACATCGAGAACACGATCTCCTCGGCCGGCAGTCTCAAGCCCAGTGATTTTGTTGACGTAGGAGCCCAGGTGTCCGGTCAGCTGCAGAAGCTCCATGTGGAAGTGGGGGACAAGGTGGAAGTCGGTCAGCTGCTGGCCGAGATCGACGCCCGGACCCAGGCGAGCCGGGTGCAGGCCAGCCGCGCCGCCCTGGCTGCCCTGGAGGCACAGATCGTGTCGCGTCAGGCCAGCCTGGACCTTGCCCGGGCCAATGCCCAGCGTCAGGAGCGCCTGATGGCAGCCAATGCCACCAGCCAGCAGGACTACGACACGGCCGTGGCCAACCTCGCCAGTGCCGAGGCCGGCTATACCCAGCTGCAGCGCCAGATCGAGCAGAGCCGCTCCACCTTGAGCTCGGAGGAAACCTCGCTCGAATTCACCCGCATCTATGCGCCCATCGCGGGCACCGTCGTGTCCATCGAGATGAACGAGGGTCGCACCCTGAATGCCAACCAGCAGGCGCCCACCATCCTGCGCATTGCCGATCTCTCCACCATGACTGTGCAGGCCGAGATCTCGGAGGCCGACATCGGCAATCTGAACATCGGCATGGACATCTACTTCACCACGCTGAGTGGCGGTCAGCGTCGCTGGCGCGGCACATTGCGGCAGATCCTGCCGACGCCGGTGATCGAGAACAATGTGGTGCTCTACACCGGCCTGTTCGATGTGGACAACGCCGACGGCACGTTGCTGCCGGAAATGACCGCCCAGGTGTTCTTCATCACCGCGGCTGCTTATGACGTGCTGACGGTCCCTGTCGGGGCGCTCAGCTATGGTGCGCCCGCTGCGGCCGATGGGGCTCCCGCGGCTCCTGGAGCAGGCGCTCCTGCCGATGCCGAGGCCCGCATCGCAGCCGCACGTCAGGGTCAGGGGCGTCCCGCCGGGCGCCGCCCGCCGTCCGGAGATGGCACCGTGCCGGCGCGCCGACCGGCCACCGTCACGGTCATGGCGGCCGATGGCACGCAGCAGGCGCGTGACATCGTGGTCGGGGTGAGCAGCCGCATCAGTGCGCAGGTGATCTCTGGCCTGGAGGAGGGCGAGCAGGTGGTGGCTGGAGTCATTCAGGGTGCGGCGGCACCCCAGCAGCAGCTGCAGGCCATCGGCGCGCCCACCGCGCCGCGCGGCTTCGGCGGAGGCTTCCGATGAGCAGCCTGACCCTGGACGCTGGCGCCCTGGGGGCGCGGCCCTCGTCGGGCGAGCCGGCGCGGGCGGCCGATATCTCGGGCGAGATTCCCATCATCGAGCTGCGCGGCATCACGCGCACCTACATCACCTCGGGTGGCGTGGAGGTGCGGGCTCTGCGCGGGGTTGACCTGAAGATCCACATCGGCGAATTCGTCGCCATTGTCGGCCAGTCCGGCTCGGGCAAGTCCACGATGATGAACATCCTGGGCTGTCTGGACAAACCCACCAGCGGCACCTATCTGTTCGGGGGGCGCGACATCCGCCATTTCGAGGCTGACGATCTGGCCTGGCTGCGCCGCGAGGCCTTCGGGTTCGTGTTCCAGAGCTACAACCTGCTGCCCCATGCCACGGCGCTGGAGAATGTGGAGATCCCGGCCATCTATGCCGGCTACAGCGCCGAGCAGCGCCGCATTCGCGCCGAAGCCCTGCTCACCTCCCTTGGGCTGGGCGAGCGCATGGATCACCGGCCCAGCCAGCTCTCGGGCGGCCAGCAGCAGCGCGTGTCCATTTCCCGGGCGCTGATGAACGGCGGCAACATCATCCTGGCGGACGAACCCACGGGGGCGCTCGACTCGGCCAGTGGCGCCGAAGTGGTGGCGCTGCTGAAGAATCTGGCGCGGCAGGG
>CAYQBR010000002.1:0-33690 GCA_964415735.1 uncultured Klebsiella sp.
TTTATCACGGCAACGAATTCTCCCAGCGCTATTCCCCCCTCGATCAGATCAATGCAGACAATGTGGCCAACCTGCAAATCGCCTGGCGCTTCACCACGCAGAATTTCGGCCCCACCTCGGATTTCACCAACCCTTCCACGCCCCTCGAGATCGACGGCATTCTTTACGCCAACGTAGGCGTGACCCGCAACGTCGTGGCGCTGGATGCCACCACGGGTGAAGTGCTCTGGCTGTGGCGCCCGGAAGAGGGAACTCGGTTCGACAATGCGCCGCGCAAGGGCGCAGGACGCGGTGTGGCCTATTGGCGTGATGGCGACAAGAAGCGCATCTTCGACATCACTCCGGGCTATCACCTGGTGGCGCTGGATGCCGAGACGGGAGTCCCCGACCCGGCCTTTGGCGAGAACGGCATCGTCGATCTGATGGTGGGCCTGCGCAATGCCGAAGACGAACGCTTCGACAACATCGATATCGGCGCCTCGGCCCCTCCCTTCGTCATGAACAATGTGATCGTGGTCGGTGCGGCCCATGCCACAGGTGGCCGTCCGCGCTCCAAATCCAATGTGAAGGGCGATATCCGCGGTTTCGACGTGCACACCGGCGAACTGTTGTGGACCTTCCACACCATTCCCGAGCCCGATGAGTTCGGCGCCGAATCCTGGCTCGAGAACAGCGCGGAATACACCGGCAACGCCGGCGTCTGGGCGCCCATGTCAGGCGATCCGGAATTGGGCCATGTCTACTTGCCCGTGGAAGACCCGACCGGTGACTATTACGGCGGTGATCGCCCTGGCTCCAACCTGTTCTCCAGCAGCCTGGTGGCCCTGGACATCAAGACAGGTGAACGCGCCTGGCATTATCAATTCATTCATCACGACATCTGGGACTGGGACGTACCGGCCGCTCCGATCCTGGTGGATCTGCCCAATGGTCGCAAGGTCGTGATGTCCGTGACCAAGCAGTCCTTCGTCTACGCCTTCGACCGCGAGACCGGCGAGCCGATCTGGCCCATCGAAGAGCGCCCCGTGCCTGCCGGTGACGTGCCGGGCGAGTGGTACTCTCTGACCCAGCCGTTCCCAACGCGTCCTGCCGCCTTCGATCGTCAGGGCTTCACCGAGGACGACCTGATCGACTTCACGCCGGAGCTGCGCGCCAAGGCGCTGGAAGCGATTGCCGGCTTCCGTCTGAGCCCGAATCTGTACACGCCGCCGTCCACCTCGGATGCGGCTGATGGCACACGCGGTCTGCTGAGTCTGCCGTCCTCTACAGGTGGCGCGAACTGGGAAGGCTCTGCCATCGATCCGGAAACCGGCATCCTCTACATCCCGTCCCGCACTCAGCTGCAGTCTCTGTCCCTGGCCAAGAACCCGGCCTCCGACATCGACTTCAGCCAAGGCACCGGTGTGCGCATTCCTCGCATCGAAGGTCTGGAAGTGGTCAAGCCGCCCTATGGCCGTGTGACCGCCATCGACATGAATTCCGGTGAGCACCTGTGGTGGATTCCCAATGCCGACACGCCCGAGCGCATTGCGAACCACCCGCTCCTGCAAGGCGTCGATCTGCCCCCGACAGGGATTCCGACGCGTTCCGGCGTGCTGTTGACCAAGTCTCTGCTGTTCGTGGCCGAGGGGATCGGGACCGCCGATGCCCTGCCGAGAATGCGCGCCTTCAACAAGGAAACCGGTGACCTGGTGCACCTGATGGAACTGCCTGACAACCAGACTGGTCTGCCGTTCACGTACGAACATGAAGGCAAGCAGTACCTCGGTCTGTTCGTCGGCGGCCGCAGCACGCCGGCCCAGCTGGTGGTCTACGCGCTGCCCTGAGGCGTTTGTTGTCCATGACAGTCTGCGCCCCGAATCAGTCTTCTGGTTCGGGGCGTTTGTTTTTGCACAGGAGAGAGAATGAACCGTCCACACGCTGCCGCACTGCTTTTCTGCCTGCTCCCGATGGTGGCCACTGGGGCCGAGCAGGGCGCTGTCCTGCCCAATCGCATCGATCTGATCCGCCACGACGCGCCGCCGCTCGCGCTGCCGGGCCCTTTGGCCGTGGGCGTGAGAACGCTGGAATTAGTTGATCCCGATCGGGTCGATGTCCTCGGCACGCTCGAGCGCGGCAGTGTGGTGCGACATGAGCGCGCGTTGACGGTAGAAGTGTGGTACCCGGCCGTCGCGCAGCAAGGCGGGACTGGCACGCAATACCTCACCGAGACTCGCAATCTCGAGGTCATGGCCCGGCTGCACGGCTCCGCGCAACGAGATGCCGAACCGCTGCAGGGGCAGGGCGCATTCCCGCTGGTCATTCTGTCCCATGGCTATCCCGGCAATCGCTATCTCATGAGTCATCTCGGCGAAAACCTGGCGAGCAAGGGCTACGTCGTGGCCTCCATCGACCATACCGACAGCACTTACCGCAACCAGCAAGCCTTTGCCAGCACGCTCTACAACCGTGCGCCGGATCAACGCTTCGTGCTGCAGGCGTTGGCGACCGCCGCGCAGAGTGAAGGCAATTTCCTGCAGGGCATCGTCGATGCCGACCATGCCGGCCTGATCGGGTTTTCCATGGGCGGCTACGGGCTGTTGAACAATCTGGGGGCTGCCTACAACGAGGCCATGATCGAGGCCGCAGGCGCACCGCCTCTTGGCCTGCTGCGTGAGCACACCGATGCCAGTCCGACGTATCGGCAGGCCCTCGACCAGCGCTTCAAGGCCGGCGTCGCGATTGCGCCCTGGGGCATGAACTCCGGCTATTTCACCGCTGACACGCTTGCCGCCATTCGCCTGCCAGTGCTCTTCGTGGCCGGCACCGTGGACAGCACGGCCGGATACGAGAACGGCACGCGAGCGATCTTCGAGAACACGACGGGAGCCGAGCGCATTCTGCTCAGTTTCGTGAATGGAGGGCACAGTGTGGCCGCACCCATCCCGCTGCCGCAGGAGATCCTGCAGACAGCCGACAAGGCAGGGGCGGGGCACTATGCCGATCTGGTATGGGACAGCGTGCGCAGCAACAACGTCCTGGCGCACTATGTGACAGCGTTTCTCGACCTGCATCTGAAGCAGATGGCAGAGCGCGAGTCAGTGCTGAGTGAGCTGCCGGAGCGCAGTGTCGGGCTGTTGCTCGAACACCGCGCTGTCGGTGAATGAGGGACGGGCTCAGGGAGCGACGATGCGCTGCCCATTCACCCAGGTCTGCGCCACGGTCGCCTTCCAGATCTCGCTGGGCGCATCGGCAAAGATATCCTGGTCGATGAGGATGAAATCAGCGGCCTTGCCTGGCTCGAGCGTGCCGAGGAGCGTTTCCTGATGGCCGGCGAAGGCCGCGTCGATGGTGAAGCTCGCCAAGGCCTCTTCCGGCGTCATGCGCTCTTCGGGGAACCAGCCGCCAGGGGGCTGATTGTCGTGATCCTGTCGCGTGACGGCGGCGTGCAGCCCGTAGAAGGGATTCGGTGACTCGACCGGGAAATCCGAGCCGTTGGCGATGATCGTACCGGCGTCCAGCAATTTGCGCCAGGCGTAGGCGCCCTGGATGCGGATCTCGCCCAGTCGGTCCTGGGCCATGTTCTTGTCACTGGTGGCGTGCGTGGACTGCATGGAGGGAATCACGCCCAGCTCGGCAAAACGCAGGATATCCTCGTAGCGCAGCACTTGGGCGTGTTCCACACGATGGCGCCGGTCGCGTGTGTTTGTCGCGGGAATCAGCGCAGCGAAGTGGTCGAGTACCAACATGTTGGCGTTGTCGCCGATGGCGTGGATATTCACCTGGAAGTTCGCCTTCATCGCCTGTTCCATGGTGGCGTACAGTTCCTCGGGCTCCAGCAGCAACAGGCCACGATGGCCGGGCATGTCACTGTAATCCTCGATAAGCGCGGCACCGCGGCTGCCCAGGGCGCCGTCGGCCGAGATCTTGATGCTGTTGATGGTCAGGGTCCCGTCGGCACTGGCAAAGTGACCGGCCGCCAACAGTTCAGGCAGTTGCGGGTCGCCAGCGCCGAGCATCACGTTCACCCGCACAGGCAGAGGGCCTTCCTCCAGCAGGCGCTTGTACGCCTCGACCGTGCGAGCGGATACGCCGGCATCGTGCACGCTTGTCAGCCCTTGGGCGCTGAGTGCGAAAAGCGCCCGGCGCAGGGCGAACACCTGCTCGTCCAGACTCAGCTCGGGGATATTGGCTGTGATCAGATCCATCGCATTGTCGACAAAGGTGCCGGTCGGGCGACCTTCCGCATCGCGAATGATCTGCCCGCCTGCAGGGTCCACCGTGGCCGCATTCACTCCTGCCAGTTCCATGGCAGCGGAATTGGCCCAGCCGGCATGGCCATCCACCCGGCTGAGCCAGACTGGTGTGTCCCCGAAGTATTCGTCCAGGCTGGCGGCGGAGGGGAATGCGTTGCTGTCCCACAGCACCTGGTTCCAGCCTCGGCCCTGAATCCATTCCAGATTGCCATTCGCCTGTTGAAAGGCGCGGATGCGCTCGACGGCTTCCTGCTCGGAGCGGGTGCCCGTGAGGTCGACACGCAGAAGGCTCAGTCCGTAACTCAGGATGTGTCCGTGGGCATCGATCAGCCCGGGAAGCAAGGTCTTGCCTTCGCCATCGATCATCACGATGTCTGCATTCTGAGGCAGGGCCTCACCCGCGGCATACACGCGATCTATGGTGCTGCCCGTGAATTGCACGGCCGCGAAGCGGACCAGCTCGCGGTTCGCATTCACAGTATAGCCGTTGACATCGGTGATGAGTGTGGTCTGCGCTTGAACAAGTGCGCAGAGACTGAGGAGGCCGCCGGCGGCGAGCACACGAACGGCGGATGAGCGCCAGATCGAATGACGTGAAGAATTCATGATGATGTCCGGATTGATGCAGGGTTGAGGCGAATGTGCCGCACGCCAGTCCATTGTGTGAGCGCGTCGCGGCACGTTATAGTCAGGCCGCCTGCGTGGCAGAACCTGTCGATACCATTGCGAGGGGATGATAATGAAAAGAACAGTCGATTACACCCGCCACAACGCCGAATTGTCTGCTCCGCACAGCCGCCTGCGCCGGCAATTATTGTGTCTTCTGGCGCTCAGTCCGGTGTCCTTGCGTATGCAGGCCCAGGGTGTCGCTCAGGCGATTCGGGTCAGCAAGCTGCACTGTTTCACGCTGCGTGTGACCGCCCTCGAACGTTCCGTGAATTTCTACCAGGCCCTGTTCGGAATGCCGATACTGGCGCGGGATGCGGGCGCCGTGAGTCTGCGAGTCGGGGCGGGGCCCCAGTTTCTCACGCTGCAGGAATGCCAGCCTGGTGAGACTCCCGGCATCGGGCATATTGGGCTGAGTGTTCCTGACATGTCAGTGGACGCCATGATGGCCTCGCTCACTGCGCAGGGCTTGCGTGAGCGTGCCACGCCGGCATCCTCGACAGACCTGTTGAGCGCGGCGCTGCAGTTCTGGCGTGCCGGCACTCCCGAAGCCGGCGTGTTCTTGACGGATCGCGAGGGCTTGCTGCTGCAACTGTGCGCTCCAAGCTGGTGCGGTGCGGCGGGTGGCTGCGGGACTCCAGAGCCGGCGCCAGCGCCAGGTCTGCTGCAATTGAACGACATCAACCATTTCACCAATTACATGACCAATGCTCCCGCGGCCAATCAGTTCCATCGAGATCTGTTCGGATTGGAGTACCAGTCCTATCAGGGGCCGACCATGCCGACGATCGGGGTGGGCGATGGGCGGCAGTTCCTGATGTTCGTGGGTGGAGCGCGGGAAGAAGCGCCACAGGCGCCCGCGCGCATCGATCATGTGAGTCTGAGTGTGGAGAACTTCGACGTCGAACGCATTCTCGCAACGCTCACGCAATTCGGCTTGAGTGCTCGCGCCGAGCCCTCCGTGACACCGGCCTTGTCGCATTGGGTGAGCATGCGCATGCCCAATCGCGGCGGTGCAGAAGGTGGCACACCGGAGCTGTATTTCTCCGATCCCGATGGGCTGCACATTCAACTGCAGCATCTGGACTATTGCGGTGGCGGCGGTTATCTCGGCGATGCCTGTCCCGCGCTGCCGTGACTCGCAGAATGTGACAATAGGTCACTTTGGTGGACGCAAAAAATTTCGCCGTTTATCCTTGCTCCCTTCTCGTCTGAGATTGCCCCCGCTCAGCGTTTTCAACAAGAACATTCAAGGTGACGCGTTTGAATTACCGTACTGCTATTCCGGCTGTCATTGCCTGCCTGACCAGTTCCACCGCCCTCAACGCTCAGAATGCTCCCGCCACCGCAAATCCTGTACAGGTCAATTTGAACGGTCAGCAGAACATCACGCTGCAGCAGCTGGATCATGACGTGGTCAATGTCGACGTCGATGGTCGACTCGACGAGTCTGTGTGGGGCCGTATCGAACCCATCAATCAGATGCGCGTGATTGACCCGGACACGCTGGCCGAGGTGCCGCACGACACACGGGTGCGTTTCTTCTACACCGAGCGCGGGCTCTACGTCTCCTTCGACATGGATCAGCCGGCGGACAGCATCGTGCAACGTATCAGCACGCGCGACAATCTCGCCATCAATCGCGACACGGTATCGATGACACTGGACACTTCCGGGCAAGGGCTGTTCGGTTACTGGATGACATTGGCCCTCGGTGACAATCAGGCTGACGGCACCATTCTGCCGGAGCGACAGTACTCCACGCAGTGGGACGGTGCCTGGTACGGCGCCACGGCCCAGACGGCCACCGGCTGGTCTGCCGAATTCTTCGTGCCCTGGGGGCAGATGGCCATGCCGCGCGAGGATGGCGTGCGTCAGATCGGCGTGTACACGGAACGCAAGGTGGCCCATCTGAATCAGACCTGGGCCTGGCCGCCGATTCCGGAATCCGACTCGATCTTCATGAGCAATCTGCCGCATCTGCAGCTAGAAGGGGTCGACGTCAGACAACAGTGGAGCGTGTTCCCGTATGCGTCTTCCACGTTCGACGAAATCGACAGCGACACGCGCTACAAGGCGGGTTTCGATGTGTTCTGGAGGCCATCAAGCAATTTCCAGATGACTGCCGCCGTGAATCCCGATTTCGGTTCGACCGAATCGGACAACGTGGTCGTCAATCTCACTGCCAACGAGACCTTCTTCCCGGAAAAGCGACTGTTCTTCCAGGAAGGCCAGGAGATCTTCAACACCACCCCACGCTCCACGGGTGCGAACGGCAAGCGCCTTTCCATCGTCAATACCCGTCGTATCGGCGCCCGACCGCGTGCACCGCAGTTGCCGGCCGGTGTGACGCTGTCCACACGTGAACGCATCCGTCCTGCAGATCTGCTCGGGGCGGTGAAGATGACAGGGCAGGTGGGAGCGGTGCGCTATGGCGTGATGACCGCCGTGGAAGACGAGAGCGAATTCGCCGCCGGTGGGCGCCGTTTCTCCCAGGACGGTCGCGATTTTGGCACCTTCCGCATGATCTACGAAGACAGCAAGGGCGCTGCCTATCGTGGTCTGGGTTACATGGGCTCGCTGGTACAGCATCCGGAGTCCGATGCCGAGGTGCACGCCGTGGATTTCCACTATCTGATGACGGGCGGTCGCTGGAATGTGGACGGGCAGATCATCTCGACAGACACCGACGAGCGCGGGCAGGGCAAGGGGGCCTTCGCCGACATCGTCTACACCCCGCGCCAGGGCCTGCGCCACACGCTGCAGATGACCTATCTGGACGAGAAGTTCCACGTCAATGACTTCGGCTTCCAGGAGCGCAACGATTCCCGCGAGTTGTGGTACCGCTTCGAATGGGTGAAATCCGATCTCAAGCTGGTGCGCAACTTCCGTTTCAATCCGTTCCTGCGCTATGAGGAGAATGCTGCGGGTGATCGCACCAACAATGCCTTCCCGGTTCTGGCAGCGAACATCACGCTGAACAATCTGGCCCGGGTCAACGTGGGGCTGCAGCATTTCCCCAAGCGCTACGACGATCAGAACAGCTTCGGCAACGGCACCTTCGCCACGGCCGAGCGCAACAATTTCAACATCAGCTACCAGACCAACACAGCCAGAACCATCAGCTACACCGTCGGCATGAACACGTCCGGCGAGTTCGAGGGCGGCAACAGCAAGGGTGTGAACGCCGGCATCAACTGGCGGCCCCGCGACAATATCGCCTTGAACACGGAAGTGAGCTACGACGACCGCGACGGCTGGCTGCTGCATCAGGAACGCCAGAACTTCACGACTTTCCAGGCCGATCAATGGCGCTTCGACATGAGCATGGACTACTTCCTGACGGCGCGTCAGCAACTGAGCATGGCGCTGCAGTGGGTGGGGATCGAGGCGGAGGAAGACGAGTTCTACACACTGCCGTCCCATCTGCCCACCAAGAACCGCGATCTGGTGAAACTGGCCAGCAAGCCTGCCGGGCCATCGGACAGCTTCGGTCTGTCCCAGCTCAACTTCCAGCTGCGTTATCGCTGGCAGATCGCGCCCCTGTCCGACCTGTTCATCGTCTACACCAAGGGCGACAACCGACGCAGTGCCCTGATGGCCTTCGATGAGTTGTTCGACAATTCGTGGGAGAACCCGCTGGGCAGCGAACTGGTGATCAAGCTGCGCTACCGACTTGGCACCTGAGGTGGTTCACCGCACAACCCGCGCCAACAAAAAGGCCCTCTCGCAGAGGGCCTTTTTGTTGGTTAGCAGCGCGCGGGGCGCTGCGATCAGAGGTTGGAAGCGTTCAGATTGCCGGAGGTGGTGACAGCGTCTGCGGTCATCGGGCTGCCCAGCATCTGGGCCATGTCGATCAGGATATAGCTGCTTTCCACCAGCAGCGGATCGTCTTCCTGATTTTCCTCTTCTTCGTCCGTTTCCTCGGGAGTGACGGCAGCGACGGCATCCGGATCGAGTTCCTCCTCGGTCGGTTCCGTCCATTCCTCCATCGGTAACCCCTTCAGGAAGAGACGCATGTTGTTGGCGTTGAACTCTGCCAGGCGGTTGTCGTCACGCTCCTTGCGCACGGCCGCTTCATTCAAGGAGAGCAGGGTGCGTTCGCGCATCTCGCGGGAACGCTCGATCTGCTCGGCCAGATAGATGAAGTCCGGGTCATTCGCGACGCGCTCGTCATGCTTGACCTGCAGATCCGTCAGGATGTCCTTGATCGGGAAGTAGGTGTTGTACTCCACCGGACGCACGGTATCCCAGGGCAGTGCGCCATCCAGATTGCTCTCGCCCATTTCCTTGATGGCCTGGTAGCGATCCGGGAACAGGATGTCCGGCATCACGCCGCGATGCTGGGTGCTGGCGCCGGAAATGCGATAGAACTTCGAGCGGGTCAGCTTCACCTGACCATAGTCCATCGGGATGATTTCCTGCACAGTGCCCTTGCCGAAGGTCTGACCGCCGAGAATGATGCCGCGCTGGTAGTCCTGAATCGCGCCGGCGAAGATCTCCGACGCGGACGCGCTGGCGCGGTTCACGAGCACCCCCAACGGGCCGTCGTAGGTCACTTCGGGATTGCCGTCGCCGTAGGCGCGCACGAAGCCGTTGCGCAGACCGGAGTAGCGGATCTGCACGGTATTGCCGGTGTCGATGAACAGGCCCACCAGGTCGTTGGCCTCTGTCAGGGAGCCGCCGCCATTGTCGCGCAGGTCCATGACCACGGCATCCACGCCCTCGGCCTTGAGTTCCTCCAGCAGCAGCTTCACGTCACGCGTGGAGCTCTTGTAATCGGTCTGCCCGGCAGCCGCGGCCTCGAAGTCGAAATAGAAGGTTGGCAGCTTGATGATGCCTACCTTGTAGACGCCTTCGTTGTAGGTGACCTCCAGCACTTCCTTCTTCGCGGACTGATCCTCCAGCTTCACGGTGTCGCGAGTGATGGCGACCACGTGTGCCTGGGTCTCGCCCGTGGCTTCCGCCGGGATCACGTTCAGGCGCACGACGGTGCCTTTCTCGCCGCGGATCTGATCCACCACGTCATCCAGGCGCAGGCCGATGACATCCTTCATCTCGCCATCCACGCCCTGGGCGATGCCGATGATGCGATCACCCGCCTTGAGCTCCTTGCCGCGTTCCGCCGGGCCGCCCTTGATGAGCTCCACGACCTTGGTGTACTCGTCCTCGGTGGTCAGCTGGGCGCCGATGCCTTGCAGGGACAGACGCAGTCCCATGTTGAAGTTCTCGGAGTCGCGCGGCGAGAAGTAGCTGGTGTGCGGGTCGATGGTGCTGGCGACGGTGGCCAGGTAGGACTGGAACACGTCACGGTTGTTGGTCTTGAGCACCTGATTGAGCTGCTGGCGGTAGCGCTTGCTCAGGCGTTCCTGGATCTCGGCAATCTCGAGATTGGCGAGCTTGAGGCTCAGGGCGCTGTTCTTGACGCGCAGGCGCCACAGCTCGTCCAGCTCGGCGGTGGTCAAGGCATAGGGCGATTCCTCGCGCTCGATCTCGATGGTTTCGTCCAGCGTGAAATCGTAGGACGGCAAGTGGTTCTCCACCTGGTCGATGGCGTAGACGAGGCGCTCCAGCAGTCGCTTGTGGTAGAGGTTGTAGATCTCGAAGGCCGGGTCGATATTGCCCGTCTTCAGGGTGTCATCCAGCGCGGTGCTGTAGAGGGACAGCTGGTCGATGTCTTCCTGCAGGAAATACAGGTGCTGGCCGTCGAGCGCCTTGAGGTAGGCGTCGAACACCTTGTCGGAAAACTGATCGTCGAAAAGCACGCGTGAATAGTGTTTCTCTTCCAGTTCGGCCAGCAGCTCGGCGGCAGTGACGCCGTAGACTTCCTCGGAGCTCAGCGGGGTGAACAGGGTGTTCACATCCAGCACCGGATTGAGAATTTCCGGCTCCTGGGCCAGGACGCCGGTGGTGCTGAATGCCAGCATCAGACTGATGGCCGCTGCCAGCTTTCGGCACGCTGAAGGCGTGCGTGTTTCTGAGTGTCGGTACAGAGTCGATTCAGATGTCTTCATAGCGTTGTGCACCAAGTGATTGAGCAATTCGTTACCGTCTTATAAACCATGCAAGGCCTTTTTTTCCAGCACTAAATCGCGGCGGCCAGGCCGCAGGCCCCGGCGGCCGGGCATCCCGGGCCAGGCGGACTCACTCCTGGATCTTCTTGTGCCGGGCGCTGGCATGGCGCTCGGCACGTTCCACGTCGATGTAGCGGTCAGTGATGGCACTCGAGCCATGACCGGCGTCATCGCGAACATGTTCGCGCGGACGATGCTTCACGTCTTCCGATATCCCGGTGTGCCGCAACCAGTGCACCGTGGCCGCGCCCAGGCGGTCCGCCTCTTCGGCAAAACCGTCCTTGCGCAGTTTTTCTTCCGCCGCATCGAAACAATGCTGCACGATGCCGCGAATCTGCCGTGTGCTGGTGATGCCGCCGTTGCCTCGGGTCTTGTGAATCAACGGGGTTGCTTCGCCGGGAAGGGGCAGGGGTGTCAGACCCCGCGACACGCGATAGCGCCGCAGCGCGTCCAGCATGCTGTCGCTGACGGAAATCTCGCGTTCCTTGTTGCCCTTGCCCACGGTCAGAAACCACCAGTTGCCCTCGATGTCGCGCTGGAAGTGACCCATCTGGGGAATCCAGCGCGGGGTTTCCACCAGCTCGGAGATACGCAGGTAAAGTGCATACAAGGCGTTCATGATGAACAGCGTGCGCTCGTGCACGACGGGATCGATCAGAGCCAGTGCCTGCGCAGTCTCGATCACGAAGGACCATTGCAGCGGCGACAACCGGCGTGTCTGCGCACTCGACTGGTGCTTGCGGATGAACTTGCTCTTCTGACGGATCTGCGCCACCGGGTTGGCTGCTATCTGGTTTTCCTGCATCAGGAACGAGAAATAACTGCTCAGGACGCTGAAGAGGGACTGCAGTGCGGCCTGTGAGAGTGAGTAGCTGCCGGTGGTGCTGACATAAGGGCGCCATTGCGGATTGGGCCGCCGCTCGCCTTCCTGTGACACGAACCGTGCCACGGTTTTCTCGCCAATCCAGCTGGCTGGCGGGTTGCGGGCAAACTCCACATAGGCTTCGATGTCTTCACGCTGGATATCAGGCACCGCCTTGCGGGCGATCAGCCAGCACCATTGCAGGAAGTGCTCGATCTCGCGCCGGTAGGTGGAAAAGGTGTCAGGGCTGCCTCGGTAGCTGTAGAGAAATTCCGCGGCGAACTGATAGTCGCTCAAGGCCGAGTCGGGAGGTGAATCCAGCAGCCCGGACAGACTGCGACGTGGATGCCGGAAGGGATTGGGCATCTCGTCCAGGGTGTCGAACAGCGGGGAGGGGGCAGTGGCTCTTGTCATCGTGCGACATCTTATGGGGGCGGCGCAGGCAAAAGCAAAGCTCCTTTGCTCTGGTTGCGGCCGCGGATTCTGCGCTATTCTGCCGCCGGCGTCGTCGTGTCGAACGGCAGTGTCCGATTTTCATCAATCAGGAGTGGTCATGCGAAATTCAAGCAAACCTCGAAACGCAGGCTGGAAGGCGCTGTCAGCAGGCCTGTTCAGTGCCTGTCTGGCATTGAGTGCCGTCTCGGCTGGCGCGCAGGCGCAGGATTCCCCCAGTGTGCGGGATATCCTCAATTACAAGTCTTACAGCCCGATGTTCTCGAGCTCCGGTCAACCCACGCGCGAACAGCTGCCGCTGATCAAGGACGCGGGCTATGAGCGGGTGATCTACATCGCGTTCAGCACGGTGGGTCCGGCCATTCCGGAAGAGGACCAGCTGATCAAGGAGCTGGGACTGGATTACCTGCATATCCCGGTGGATTTCAACAATCCGACTGTGCGTGACTTCAATGCCTTCGCGGACGCCATGCAGCGCGAACCGGACATGAAGACGCTGCTGCATTGCCAGGTCAATGCGCGTGCCACGGCGTTCAGCTTCCTGTATCGCGTGATCTACGAAGATGTGCCTGTCGAGCAAGCCAAGGCGGACATGAACACGGTATGGCAACCGAATGCCGTGTGGCGCGACTTCATCTTTGCCGTGCTGGCTGAACACGGCAAATCGGCGGAATGTCCGGGATGTGACTGGACACCGCCGCCGCCCAGAACCAACTGAATGCAGGGTGGCTGCGATCGTACAGCCACGAGGATTGTCACTCCGCAATTTCCGGTAATCTTTATTACCGGAAATTGCGGAGAATGCAGAATATGTGCGCTTGCACGCTTATTCTTTTAAAAACAATCTACTGAAGTCTCTTTCTAATCTTTCTCTTCATCAATCCGCTCTGGCTTCCAGCGCCGCAGCAACAAGGCATTGCTCACCACACTGACGCTGCTGAAAGCCATTGCGGCGCCGGCGAACACAGGATTCAGCATGCCGGAAGCCGCCAGCGGAATGCCAATCAGGTTGTAGATAAACGCCCAGAACAGATTCTGGCGAATCTTGCTGTACGTCCTGCGCGAAATGCTGATGGCGCTGCCGATCAACAGCGGATCGCCACGCATCAGCGTGATGCCGGCTGTGTGCATGGCGACATCGGAACCCGAGGCCATGGCAATTCCGATGTCCGCGCTGGCCAGCGCCGGTGCATCATTGATGCCGTCGCCGATCATGGCCACAGTTGACGTGGGCGACTTGAGCTGCCTGATCACGCTGGCCTTGTCGCCGGGTAGCACATTGGCGAAGACCTTGTCCATGCCAAGCTGGGCGGCGACGTGTCTGGCACTGCCTTCGTTGTCGCCCGTGAGCATGACGGTCTCGATGCCTTGCCGATGCAGTCTGTCCATGGCCTGTCGTGCACCACTGCGCACCTGATCGCCAAACGCGAACAGGCCCAGAATGCGCGGTTCGGCGCCGGTTTCTGCCAGCCAGGAAATACTGTTGCCCTGGCTTTCAAGACGTTCCGCATCGCTGCGCAGCGAGCCAGGCTCAAGCCCGAGTTCCTGCAGCAGTCGGCTGCTGCCCAGCTGCAGTGTCCGGCCATCGACTTCGGCTGCAAGGCCGCGCCCGGGAATCGCCTGCAGATTGGTGACCTTGGGCAGCGTCAGCGCCTTTTCCTCTGCCACGGTGAGCATGGCGTGTGCCAGGGGATGTTCGCTGCCACACTGCAGCGCCGCTGCCAGGCGCAACAGCTCGTGCTCGTCGATTCCCACGGCAATGCTGGCGATCAGTGCGGGTTTGCCTTCCGTGAGCGTGCCCGTCTTGTCGAACACAAGCGTGGTGGTCTTGTGGAGCAGTTCGAGTGCTTCGGCATCCTTGATGAGAATGCCATGGCCTGCAGCCACGCCGGTGCCGGCCATGATCGCCGTGGGAGTGGCGAGCCCCAGTGCACAGGGACAGGCGATCACGAGCACCGACACGGCGTTGAGGATGGCCTGCTGGACATCGCCGGCAAACCACCACCAGAAGACCAGCGTCAGCAAGGCCAGCACCAGCACGCTCGGCACGAAGACAGCGCTGACCTTGTCGACCAGTTGCTGGATGGGGGCCTTGGCCGCCTGAGCGTCTTCCACGAGCCGAATGATGCGCGCCAGCGTGGTCTCACTGCCAACCGCGAGGGTTTCCACGACCAGGAGTCCGGAGCCATTGAGGGCGCCCCCCGTGACCCTGTCGCCGGTGTGTTTCGGCACTGGCAGGCTTTCCCCGGTCAGCATCGCTTCGTTGACTTCGCTGCTGCCTTCCAGCACGCGGCCGTCGACAGGAATCTGCTCGCCGGGTTTGACGATAACGTGGTCTCCCGGTCGGATCGCGTCAATCGGACGCAGCATTTGCGTGCTGCCGGTGCGCACCAGCGCGTGTTGTGGTCGCAAGGACTGCAGTGCGCGAATGGCCGCCGTGGTTTCGCGTTTCGCACGACCTTCCAGCCATTTGCCAGTGAGCACGAGGGTGATCACCACAGCCGAAGCCTCGAAATAGAAATGCCCCATACCTGAGCCTGCTGTGCGCAGGACTTCGTAAACACTCAAGCCATAGCCGGCACTGGTGCCGAGTGCCACCAGAAGGTCCATGTTGCCTGCTCCTGCCCTGACGGCTTTCCATCCTGCGCTGTAAAAGCGGGCTCCGAGCCAGAACTGCACCGGTGTCGCCAGTGCCCATTGCAGCCAGCCAGGCAGCATCCAGTGGTAGCCGGCAAGATCCGCCAGCATCGGCACCACGAGTGGCATCGACAGCACGGCCGCGATCAAGACAGCCCGCGCCTCCTGGCGTTGCCGCTGCAAGGCACCTTGGCTGTCATCCACTGTGGCATGGGTGTCCGGGACTGTCGCACCGTAGCCTGCCTTCTCGATGACGCGAATCAGGTCCGAGGCGGCAATCGTGCTGGTGGCCACGTCGACGCTGGCGGTTTCCGTCGCCAGGTTGACACTGGCCGATACGACACCGTCCATGCCGCGCAGGGCTCTCTCCACACGGCCGACACAGGAGGCGCAGGTCATGCCCTCGATTTTCAGTTGAAAGTGTCTGGAAGGGCTGTCGCTGCTCACCATGAGGTCCTCGCGTTCAGGAAGGTGTTCGCAGGGTGACGAACTCTTCCGCGGTGCTGGGATGGATGCCCAGGGTTCTGTCGAAATCCGCCTTGGTGGCGCCCATGGTCAAGGCGATGGCCAGCCCCTGGATGATCTCGGCTGCGCCTTCGCCCAGCATGTGCGCTCCCAGGACTTTGTCTGACTCGGCGTCGACAATCAGCTTCAGGAACGTCTTCTCGGCGCGACCGCTCAGGGTATGGCGCAGGGGGGTGAAGCGACTGCGGAACACCTTGATGGCCCTGCCCCCTGCCCTTGCTTCTTCCTCGCTGAGTCCGACGGTGGCGATCTCAGGATGGCAGAAGACCGCGGTCGGAATATTGTCATAGCTCATCTCGCGTCCGGGCGTGCCGAACAGGCGATGGGCCAGGATCTGGCCTTCGGCGAGCGCCACGGGCGTCAGCGCGACACGGTCGATCACATCGCCTACGGCGTGAATGCTGGGTACGCTGGTGGTGAAATGCCTGTCCACCAGCACCGCACCATTGGCGGCAAGCTGCACGCCGGCTTCTTCCAGACCGAGACCTGCCGTGTTGGGAATCCGGCCGGTAGCGAACAGAACCCGTTCGGCGGCGATTTCGGCACCATTCGCCAGCGTGACAAGCGTGTGCTCCCCTGCTCTGCGCAATGCCATCACCTGGTTTTCCAGCCGCAGATCGGCGTATTGCCGCAGTTCATTCTGGAAATGGACCACAAGGTCGGAATCGAATCCCCGCAGCAGCGCAGGGCCGCGATGCACCAGAGTGGTCTGTACCCCCAGCCCCGCAAAGATGCCCGCGAATTCCACGGCGATGTACCCGCCTCCCACAATCACGATGGACGCTGGCAGACTCGGCAGTGCGAAGACGTCATTCGAGTTCAGGGCCAGATTGCTTCCGGGAACGTCCGGCGCGGAAGGCCAGCCGCCGGTGGCAAGCAGAATTTCCCGACAGCGCAGAATCTCTCCGCCCACTTCGACCGTGTGCGCATCCACCACGCGGGCGCGGGCCTCGATGACGCGTACGCCAGCATTGCGCAGCAGATTGCCGTAGATCCCGTTCAGGCGGCCGATCTCCGCATTCTTGCGCTGCATGAGCACCGTCCAGTCAAATCCGGGCTTGGCATCGGTTTTCCAACCATAGCCCCTGGCATCCTGGAAATCCCTTGCGTAGTGCGCGGCATAGCTGAAGAGCTTCTTGGGCACGCACCCCACATTGACGCAGGTGCCTCCCAGGTAGCGTTCCTCGGCAAGCGCCGTGCGGGCTCCCAGTGCCGCGGCTGTCCGCGCGGCGCGCACGCCACCGGAGCCGCCGCCGATAACGAAGAAATCCAGATCGAAAGCTGTCACGTGTCGCTGTACTCCTTGAGGTGCTGCCAACCCGGCGTGTTTGAGTCGGCACAGGCATGGGCTATGATCCCAGATAAGTCTCCACCATGACAGACGCGGCCCTGCATGACTCTGCCTGCCAATTTCCCGCTTGCCTTCGCTGCCGATCCTGCTGCGGCAGAACGGCTGACCCTGCCCGATGGGGAGTTGCTCTACATTCCGCAGGCATTTTCAGCACTGGAGGCCCAAGGCCATCTCGACCATTGTCTGCAGGCGCTGCCCTGGCGGCAGGACAGTATCCGCATCGCCGGCAAGACCATCGCGGTGCCGCGGCTGCAGAACTGGTTTGGCGAGCCTGGCGCGCATTATCGCTACTCCGGGATTGCTCTCGCCCCCCTGCCCTGGACAGCCACACTTCTAGAGATCAAGGCAAGAGTGGAGGCGCTAAGCGACGGACACTTCAATTCCGTGCTGGCCAACCACTATCGCGATGGTCAGGACAGTGTGAGCTGGCACGCCGATGACGAGCCGGAACTGGGAATCCAGCCGGTGATTGCGTCAGTGAGCTTCGGCGCGAGTCGCCGCTTTGAACTGCGACATCGCCACAAGCGCTCGCAGCCCACTCTGCGTCTCACTCTCGACCATGGCAGTCTGCTGGTGATGCGCGGCACGACGCAGGAGTTCTGGGTGCATCAGGTGCCCAAGGAGAAAGACGTGAAGTCGCCGCGCATCAATCTGACTTTTCGTCGGATTCTTCACCGCAGTGAGCGTGCCTGAGCCTCAAGGCTTCGACTTGAGCCGCGTGGGTGCTGATGTGCTGGGGCCGGGAATCCATGCGACGCTGGATCTGGCAGTTCAGATGCGAGGCAGGACCGCCCCGTTGCGCTGAACGCCTCAGTACTGCTCTTCGCGGGTGGCCACGTGGGCGTACACTTCCGTGCTGCCATCACTCTTCATCACGAGCACGTCGTAGGGCTGGAATTGTTGGTTGATCTCCATGCCCGGACTGCCGATGGGCATGCCAGGGACCGTCAGACCGACGGCATCGTTGGGGGACTCGGCCAGGAAGCGCTGGATGAGGCCGGCGGGGATGTGCCCCTCGAACACATAGCCCTCTTCGGAAACAGCCGTATGGCAGGACTGCAACTGCGGGGGAATGCCCAGCCTCAGCTTGTCGGCATTGAGATCCTGCGGATGACTGATCTGCGCCACAAAACCGCGCTCGCTGATGTGATCTACCCAGCCGTTGCAGCACAGGCAGGTGGGGCTCTTCAACACGTGCAGAACCGGCATGTCCGCACTGGCCGTCAGAGGCTGCGCGTCTGCCACGGTGTTCGCCTGCTCCGGCTGACAGGCGCTGAAAAGCAGTCCAGCACTCAGGCTCAGAATCCAGTGTCGCCATGTCTTCACGTGTCTCTCCTCACAAGGTATGGGTGGCTTTGTCCGGATTGACCTGTCCGGCAAGCAGGTTCTCGATCTTCTTGCGCACCTGGCCGTCGGCATCCTTGAAATGAATGCCGATACCTGCGGCGCGATTGCTCTGTGCCAGCGGTGGCGTTATCCAGACGACTGTGCCTGCCACCGGAATCCGTTCCGATTCTTCCATCAGCTTGAGCAGCATGAAGACTTCATTGCCCAGCTCGTACGACCGAGTGGTCGGAATGAACAGGCCGCCATTCTTCAGGAATGGCATGAAGGCCGCGTGCAGCACGCTGCGATCCTTGATGGACAAGGACAGGATGCCGTGGCGTGCAGGTCTGGACTCGTTCTCTGGCATGACTGACAGCATGGGATCACCGGGGTTGCTTGAACAGACGGGCAAAGTCCAGCAACAGATCCTCCAGCATGAGTTGGGTGTTCGGATTGGTGGTGCCGACCAACTGCATCTGCGCGGTCGCGACGCGATTGTACAGCTGCAGCAATGCGAGTGTCTGCTCTTGCTGGCGCTCGGCCTCCTGAGTGCCGGCAAGGCTCTGTGCAAGCGCGAGCAGCGCTTGTCCCTTGAGTCTTGCGACAGAGGCTGTCATCCGGAACTTGCTCAGTTCCGCCAGCCAGTGCAGCAGCATGGTCAGGAATTCCAGGCAGTGCGATTTGCTGTAGCGACTTGCCACATTGAGCGGGTATTCCCGTTGCTGTGCCAGCGCGAGCAGCGTCTCGCCGATCTCGGCGTAGGCAGTGGCCAGACCGGAATCGATGATGGCCCTTGCTGCCAGGGGTCTCCCCTGGGCGAGCTCGATGATCTGCTCCAGATCACCGACTGATGTCTGCTCGCTCAGCGTCAGCAGCCACGCGAGCACTTCATCCCGTCGGGGCCTGGGCATTCTCAGACTCTGAGCGCGGCTGCTGATGGTAGGCAGCACGGCTCTCGGACGGTCGCTCAGAAGCAGGAACACCACGTCCTGCGGGGGCTCTTCAAGCCCTTTCAGAAGCGCATTCGCTGAACTGATCCCGAGGCTTTCCGCCGTGTCGAGAATGATGATGCGCCTGCCGTTGCCATGTGAGCGCATCTCGAGAAACTGGCGGACATCGCGCACTTGCTCGACCTTGATCTGCTTGCTGCCTTCCTCGGGCTCCAGCACGAGCAGGTCAGGATTGTTTCCCGCTGCGTTCAACAGGCACGACTTGCAAAGACCACACGCCGTAGTCGGCAAGGGACTCTGGCACAGCAGGTATTCGGCCAGCCTGGTGGCGAAATGGCGTTTGCCCGTTTCTGCTTCGCCATGCAGCAGATAGGCGTGACCCGCATTTCCGGCGCGAAAGACGGTCAGGGTCTGTTGCCAGATATCCCCGTGCCAGGGCAAGGGAGTCGTCTCCAGTGTCCGGGTCACAGGACTCTCTCCAGGGCACGCAGGACGTCACCCTGTACCTCGTCCAGCGTGCGTGAGGCATCTATCAGCACGCAGCGACCGGGTTCTGCCGCCGCTCGCTCGCAGTAACTGGCACGCACACGATCGAAGAACTCGAGCTTTTCCTGCTCGAAACGATCCAGACTGGCCCGCTTGCGTGCGCGCTCCAGTCCGACGAGCGGGGCCAGATCCAGAATGACGGTCAGATCTGGTCGCAGAGCGCCCTGCACAAGGGATTCCAGACTGGCGATGCTGTGCTGATTGAGTCCGCGACCACCGCCCTGATAGGCATAGGTGGCATCGGTGAAGCGGTCCGAGACAACCCACTTGCCAGCGTTCAGAGCGGGCCTGATGACCTGGTCCAGATGCTGTGCACGCGCCGCGAAGATCAACAGCAGCTCCGTCATCTCGCACATCCTCTCCTCGTGGTGACTCAGCAGCAAGGCCCGGATGTCTTCCGCCAGCGGCGTGCCACCAGGCTCTCGAGTCACGATATGGTCGATGCCGCGCTCTCGCAGCCACTGGGTGATAGCGTGCAGATTGCTGGTCTTGCCTGCGCCCTCCCCGCCTTCTAGCGTGATGAAACGGCCCCTGTCGGCGTTTTGCGGATGTTCGCCCTGTGTCATGGTTCCTGTCCGAGTTGGTATTGCCGCACGGCGGCATTGTGTGCTTCGAGCGTGTCAGAAAACACGTGGCCACCGTCGCCCGTGGCGACAAAATACAGCGCTGTTCCTGCTGCCGGATTCAGACTGGCGCGTATCGCGTCACGTCCGCTCAGGGCAATGGGAGACGGCGGCAGCCCGTTGATGCGATAGGTGTTGTAAGGGGTGGCCGTTTCTAGATCCTCGCGGCGGATATTGCCATCATAGGCGTTCCCCATGCCGTAGATCACTGTGGGATCAGACTGCAGTCGCATGCCGAGGCGCAGGCGACGAACGAAGACACCGGCAATCTCGGCTCTCTCACTGACCACTCCGGATTCCTTTTCGATGATGGAGGCCATGATCAGCGCCTCGTAGGGCGACGTGTAAGGCAGGTCTTCCTGTCGCTGCGCCCATTCCTCGGCGAGTACCTGGTCCAGGCGGGCAGCTGCCCGGCGCAGGATGGAAAGATCGGTGGTCCCGGCGGTGTAGAAGTAGGTATCCGGGAACAGCAGGCCTTCGAGAGACTCTCTCGGACTGTTCAGTGCCGCCAGCAGTTCGGCTTGCCCAAGCCCTTGCAGTGTGCGCTGGACTCGGGGACTGCTCCATAGCGTGTTCAGTGCTTCGGAAACGGTGGTGCCCTCAATGAAAACGACGGGATACTGTACAAAGGGGCCCACCAGCAAATGGTTCAGCGCCGTGCGGGGAGTAAGGCCTGGTTGCAGTTCAAACTCACCCGCCCTGATAGCCGTATCGATCTCGGCGTAGCGCGCCCAGAGCGTCAATACACGAGGATGTTGCAATTGCGCGTGCCTCTGCAGCAAGGCAGCCACTGCCGCCATGCTGCTGCCGGCAGGAATCTCGATGACCACGGCGCTCGCCAACGGCAGTGGAGCGTCCAGATAGCGCTGCAGCCACACATAAGCAGACACACTGCACGCACCCGCAAGCAGCACCAAACCCAGTAACAGGGACGCGACGCGGCGTTTACGCATGACTCAGTCTGCATCCTTCGTGATTGCCTGCACACGTCGCGTCAGTGGCCCCGTGTGCAGTGTTCGGCATACACTGCCATCGCGCCATTCAACAACCGGCCATATCCCCATGACACTGTTGCAGACGAATATCTCGTCCGCATTCTGCAATTCCAAAATGTCGATGTGACGAATGTCGACATCTATCCCATGCACCGCACATTGCTCGAGAACGATTTCCCTCTTGATGCCTGCCACACCTGACGCAGAAAGCACCGGAGTCAGCAATCGTCCTTGATGAACCAGGAAGACGTTGCTGCGCGTGCCTTCAACCACGTTGCCGTCCGCGGTCAGCATCAAGCCTTCCTGGCAGTCGGCAGCAAGTTCCATGCTCGCCAGTACTTGATCCAGGCGGTTCAGGTGCTTGATGCCGGCAAGCGCCGGATTTTCGGACACAGGATGTTGGCAGCGCATCAGACGGATTCCAGTCCGCTGCAGTCCAGCGTAGTCGGCGGGAAGCGGGTGCAGTGACAGGATTCGTCGTGCTTGAGACATTTCCGGTGGGCGGTAGCCGCGTCCGCCAGAGCCACGCGAGATGATGATCTTGAGGACGCAGGGGTCTTGCGCATCGCTCAATATGACATTAACTTCGCGTTCCAGTGATTTGATATCAAGAGGGATTTTCAGAAAATTGCAGGTATTGCTCAAGCGCGATAAATGACGCTGCCAGTGTGCAGCTCGTCCATTCTCCACCCGCATGGTTTCAAACGCGCCGTCACCGTAATGCAGGGCGCGATCGGAAAGTTCCAGAGTGTCTTGTGCTTGCCCGTTCACCAGCATGTCGTTACCAGAGTGCAAGTGCGGCGGGACATCGAACGCCCGGCCAGTCTCAGCTCAATCTGGAGAATACCAGACTGCCATTGGTTCCTCCGAAACCGAATGAATTGCTGAGTACCACATTCAACTGCGCGTCCCTGCTGACATGCGGAACATAGTCAAGATCACATTCTGCATCGGGAGTATCGAGATTGATGGTCGGAGTGATGATCTGATCACGCAGTGACAGCACACAGATGATGGCCTCCACGGCACCCGATGCTCCGAGCAGATGCCCGAGCATGGATTTCGATGAGCTTATGGCAAGCTTCGCGGCATGGTCCTTGAAAACACTCTTGATCGCTTGCGTCTCTGCAATGTCTCCTGCGAGGGTCGATGTCCCGTGCGCGTTGATGTAGTCGACATCCTGGATGTTCACCCGAGCGTTGGCGAGTGCATTGCGCATGCAATGCGCAGCGCCCTTCCCGCCTTCGGACGGTGACGTCATGTGGAAGGCGTCGCCGCTCATGCCGAACCCTGACAGTTCGGCGTAGATGTGAGCGCCTCTCTTGCGGGCATGCTCGTACTCTTCAAGCACCAGAATGCCTGCGCCGTCGCTGAGCACAAAACCATCGCGATCCTTGTCCCAGGGACGACTCGCCCGTTGAGGATCATCGTTGCGTGTTGACAGCGCTCTTGCTGCGCAGAAGCCACCCAGCCCGACGGGTGAGGTTGCCATTTCCGCTCCGCCAGCCAGCATGACATCGGCTTGACCATGGCGAATCATGTCGGCCGCTACGCCGATATTGTGCGTGCCAGTGGTGCATGCGGTGGTGATGGCGATGTTCGGCCCTTGAAATCCGTAACGAATGGACAAGGTTCCACCGAGCATGTTGATGATCGAGCCAGGCACAAAGAACGGAGATATCTTGCGAGGACCGGAGCTCCTCACCAGCTCGGAGCTCTCCTCGATCGAACTGATGCCGCCAATGCCTGATCCAATGGCGACACCGCAACGCTCGAGATCGAGTGCTGAGTCGAGCAATTTCGAGTCTTCAACTGCCTGTATGCCCGCCACCAAGCCGTACTGGATGAAGACATCCATTCGGCGTGCTTCCTTGGCATTCAGATACTGCGTGCAGTCAAAATTCTTGATGGAGCCGCCGAAGCGCGTGCTGAAGTCCGTGGTATCGATATGCGTCAGCATGTTGATGCCACTGCGACCTTCACGAATGGCGGTCCAGGAGCTTTCGACGTCATTGCCCAGTGGTGTAACAAGTCCCAAACCAGTGATAACCACTCTTCTGCCGTACACTGCGCCACTCTCCAGAACAGATGAATAAGGATCGTCAGTAGGAATTGAATACTTCAGACAAAATAAAAGCTACTCCGGTGATGATCCGGAGTAGCTTTGTTATGTAGCCTGAGTTCGCTTACAGGTGCTTGTTGATGTAATCGCAAGCCAGTTGGACCGTGGTGATCTTCTCGGCTTCTTCATCCGGAATTTCAGTCTCGAATTCTTCTTCCAGGGCCATGACCAATTCAACAGTATCCAAAGAATCAGCGCCTAAGTCTTCTACAAAAGAAGAAGAAGCTTTTACGTCTTCTTCCTTCACGCCAAGTTGTTCGCAGACAATTTTCTTAACGCGTTCTTCAATGCTACTCATAACTATTATTAGCTCCTAAAAACTGATTTTTGATACTGCTCTTCGATTATAGCTGGTTGCTTTTGGATCAACCTGGACAATTCAAAGCGCAAGTTTACATCTATTTTCCGCGGGTTGTAATCTGAAACTCTGAAATAATTCCAAAAGTAAAATTAAAAACCTTATAAAACATAAAGTTAAAACCCTTATCTCACTTTTTACGACATGTACATGCCGCCATTCACGTGCAGAGTTTCACCGGTGATATAGGCGCCTGATTCCGAGGCAAGAAATCCCACTACAGCAGCAATTTCTTCTGGTTTGCCGAATCGTGCCAGTGGTATCTGTGTCATGAGATTTTCTATCTGTTTCTCATTCAATGCCTTGGTCATGTCTGTGTCGATGAACCCGGGAGCTACGCAGTTTACCGTGATACCGCGCGAGCCAATTTCCCGTGCCAGTGATCGGGAAAAACCTTCAACGGCCGCCTTGGAGGCAGCGTAATTCGTCTGTCCGCCGTTTCCGCTGGAGGCCACCACAGAACTGATGTTGATGATTCGACCCCACCGTGCCTTTGTCATTCCCTTCAAGGTCAGCTTGCATACTCGGTACAGAGAGCTGAGATTGGTGCTGATGACGTCATCCCACTCCTCTGACTTCATGCGCATCAGCAGATTGTCTCGCGTTATGCCAGCGTTGTTCACGAGAATCAGTGGCAATCCGAACTCCGCCTCTACAAGGTCCATCACTGATGCTACTGACTCGGAAAGTGCGACATTCAAGGCATATCCTCGACCCGGAATTCCGTTACTCTGCAAGTAGGCCGTGATGTCCTCTGCACCCTTTTCTGAAGTTGCTGTTCCCAGAACAACGCAGCCCTGGCGGCCCAACTCCAGTGCGATGGCTTTGCCTATGCCGCGACTGGCACCTGTCACGAATGCAATTTTCTTGGCGTCTTTAGTCATGTATTTGGTCAGCCTCCAGTTGGCGACGTTCTTGGTAGCAAGTATGAGTCAGTTCTTCAGGCTGTCGTGTTTGCAGCGTCTGCGAGACTTTCTGTATCTTCAGTGGCGAATGTTTGTATTTGTGGATCTATGCGTTTGGAAAGCCCGCCCAGAACCTTCCCCGGCCCACATTCCACAAGCACGTGGTAACCGTTTTCACACAGGGTTCGCACGCAGCTAACCCACTGAACTGGAAGATAAAGCTGTTTCAATAGATTTTCTCGTATCGTATCGGTCGTCAGAGCGATTCTACCATCGACATTCTGTACCACTGGAATGCGTGCCGGGCTGAGCTTGACGTTGCCAAGATCAGCAGCAAGTTTTTCCGCCGCATCACGCATCAAGGCACAATGGGAAGGCACGCTGACATTAAGAGGTAACGCACGTTTCGCGCCGGCGTCCTTGCAGGCCAGCATGGCGCGTTCGACAGCGGCTTTTTCACCGGCAATCACCGTCTGCCCTATGGAATTGTAGTTCGCGGGCGCAACAACTGAGCCACCTGCCACTGCTTGACAGATTTCTTCGATTTTACTGTCGTCCAATCCAAGAATAGCTGCCATGCCGCCTGTGCCACTCGGGACGGCCTCCTGCATGTACAGACCGCGCTGATGCACGATTCTCACTGCATCCGGAAAGGAGATCACACCAGCGCACGCAAGAGCGGAGTATTCGCCAAGACTGTGACCAGACAGCATGCCAGGAGCAGCATATCCTCGAGCCTCCCAGACACGCCAGATCGCAACGGATGCTGTCAGCAGTGCCGGCTGAGTGATATGGGTCTGGTCGAGAAGTCCTTCAGGATTTCCTGAAACGATGCTCCAGAGATCCAATGAAAGTACATCCGAGGCCTCATCAAAAGTCTGGCCGATTTCAGGATATACCTCATGAAGCGATGCGAGCATGCCAGGTTTTTGGGAGCCCTGCCCTGGGAAAACAAAGGCGATTTTTTGCATAGACTGAACCTGCAGAGTCAGCTGGATTGGAGAGAATCGATGGATTGGGTGTCCAACGCCGCCATTCTTTCTTGAATAACACTCGGAACGCTGGAGCGTACCTCGTGCATTGCTTGCGTGATCGCGTGTCTGAACCCTCTGACATTCGCGTTACCGTGACTTTTCACGATGATGCCCTGCAGGCCAAGCAGACTCGCGCCATTGTATTGAGAGGGTTCCACTCGGTCAGTCAGGCTTTTCATCAAGGGAGAAAAGATCAGCCCAAGCAGTCCGGCAAGAATATTGCCCGATAGCGCACGCCTAATCACAGTTGTCACTACATGGACCACGCCTTCGCTTGTCTTGATTGCGAGATTACCGGCAAATCCATCGCAAACCACGACGTCCGCCTTCCCTGAATAAAGTTCATTGCCTTCGATGTAACCCACAAAGTTCAGCAAGGCAGACTTCTCCAGCAGTCGAGCGGCGTGTCGTACCTCTCCGGTACCTTTGTGCTCTTCCACGCCAATGTTCAGCAAGGCGACTCTTGGTTCACTATCGTCATGCTCAGCGCGCCACAATACGGCGCCCATAATCGCGAACTCCTGCAGGTTGCGCGCATCGCAATTCAGATTGGCACCAACGTCCAGCAAAAGACCATGTCCATCCGAAAGAGGATATGGAATCTTGGCCACAATTGCGGGTTTGGAAATGCCAGGGATGGTTTTCAGCAAATGGCGCCCGATCATCAGCAGTGCGCCGGTGTTTCCGCCACTTACGCAGGCATCAACCTCTCGTTGTTTCACAAGATTCACTGCGATGTACATGGAGGATTCTTTGGCGCCGCGAAGAGCTTCGCCAGGACTTGATTCATTCAACACGTGAACTGAGGTATGAACTATTTGCAGTCTCTGTAAGAGCGATTCTTCCAGCTTATCCAAGTAAGGGCTTATTAGAGCGCTGTCTCCAACAAGCAGCAAGACTGCATCTGAATGAATTCGCAGAAACTCGATTGAAGCCGGCACAGTCACGGAGGGGCCGAAGTCCCCTCCCATGACATCAATCGCGATTCGTGATTGACCTTGCAAGCTTACTTGTCACCAAGGTCCAGCACTTTCTTGCCTTTGTAGAAACCATCAGCGGTCACGTGATGACGACGATGCACTTCGCCGGTGGTCTGGTCGGTGGAAAGTGTCGGACCAGTCAGAGCGTGGTGTGCGCGGCGCATGTTGCGACGTGAACGTGAAACCTTAACCTGTTGAACTGCCATTTTCGGACTCCTAAGTATGGTGCCGCTTAATGACGGCCACCGTGCATTTAATTCAGTTTATCTGGGTACTTTAGCTTCTTGAGTACGGCAAACGGGTTGCGGTCGCGCGTCTCTCCACTGCCAGCCTTCTCTTGAACTTCGTTCCTGTCAGCTGATTTCACTACAGGAGTGCAAGCATTTTCGTGGTAACTGACGATAGGCATGGCCAGTATCAGTTGTTCTTCCAGAATGTCGGCGATCACCAGTTTTGCTTCAGTCGTCAACCAGGGGTCGACATCTTCCGGGAGCCGCGGGATTTGCGCTTCCGTCTCGACAATTCCCAGTTTGAAAGACTCTTTCAATTGTATGTTTGTCTCTTCAAGGCAGCGCTGACAAACAACATTAACGTGTGTATCAATGGCGCCTTGGACTATTCTGCGGTGCCTTTCGTCCAAGTCAAACTGCAGCCACACCTTGAGATCGCCAGAGGTATTGGCGAGCAGTTCGCAGAATCGTTCAAAGCGGGAAACAGGGATTGATCCGCTTATATCTGCGTGCTGTGCAAAGATTTTCTTTGCATCGACGTAGTCTGGTACTGGGGTCTCAGCCATAGGCGCGCAATAATAGGCGTCTGGCGCGCCTGTGTCAAAAATAAAAGCTACAACGGCATGATTTTTCTCGAATTACCGCAGCTTATCGGCCCTTCTTGAAAAGAGCTCAATGGTCGATGCCATGACAGGATTCAAGGGCGCCTGTATTGCCAGCCTGCCTCTACCCGACGGCAGGTCGAAGGCGATGGAAGCTGCATGCAGGCAGAGGCGAAATTCGGGGGCCGGTTTGCTTTCCTGCCGCAAGGTGTATTTTGGGTCTCCCACAATCGGATGCCCCGAGTGCTGGCAGTGAACACGAATCTGATGCATTCGACCGGTTGTCGGACGTGCCTCGATCAAGGTGGCGTCTTTCAGTTTCCTGACGACGTGGAAATGGGTCAGGCTGGGCTTTCCATCTTCACTGACTTTGACGACTTTCTCCTTGGCACTGATTTCGATCTTCTGCAGCGGCGCCTCGACCTGCTTCAACATCTCTGGCCACTGTCCATGAACAAGCGCCAGATAAACCTTGTTAACGTGTCGTGCCTTGAGTTCTCGTTGTATGTATTTCAGCGCGACAGCGTTTTTGGCGATGACGAGGCAACCTGAGGTTTCCTTGTCGATCCGATGAGCTAGTTCAAGAAAGTCGGTCTCATCACCTTTTTCCTTGTAATGCCATCGAAGAGCTTCAACAAACCCAAGCTTGTTGCCTGAACCTGCGTGTACTGCTATGCCCTGAGGCTTGTTGACGACCAGGAAGTCCTGGTCTTCGTACAGGATAGAATTCCGTACGAGTGACAGCAAATGTGCGCTGGGGGCTTCGAGAGGCGCTCTTTGGGTTCTGCGCACAGGCGGAAGTCGAAGCAAGTCTCCGCAATTCAATCGTGTCTCTGGTGTCACCCGTTTCTTGTTGACCCTGATTTCCCCCTTTCTGAGCAGGCGATAAATGCGCGACTTGGGCACTCCTTTCCAGTAAGTGATGAGGAAATTGTCGATTCGCTGTGCGTCGTGGTGCCTGTCAATTGTCACCAGTTCAACAGTGGAGTGCGCACTTGCTGGGACGGTGTTCTCGTGACTCATACTTCAGGGGCTTGCTGCCGGGGATGGGTTGCGAAGTATAGCAAGGGCGACCGATCAGCCCAACCGCGCAAGAGTGATGGTGTACAATGCCCGGCGCTTTTATTCTGAAACGGTGGACTATGGAAAACATCAAGCAAGCACTGGAAAGACTTCTTGGCGACGCCCTGTGCAAGGCCTCCGGGATTGAGGACGTGCGGGCCAACGTCATCAGTTCCTCGCGTCCTGAGTTCGGCGACTACCAGGCAAATGGCGTCATGAGTGTAGCAAAACATTTACGTCGCAATCCCAGGGACCTTGCCGCCGAAACAGTTGCATGTTTTCAGAGCGATCCACGAATTGCGGAGATAACCGTTGCGGGACCTGGTTTCATCAATATCGTTCTGAGCGATGCGTATCTTGCACACGCGGCAACCACAGCGCTTCGTGTTCGGGAACTGATTGCTGAGACCGATCAACCTTTGCGCATTGTTGTTGATTACTCCGGACCCAATCTTGCGAAGGAAATGCACGTTGGCCACCTGCGAGGAACAATCATTGGTGATTGCATCGCGAGGGTGCTGGATGCTCTCGGACATACAGTGATTCGCCAGAATCATGTGGGTGACTGGGGTACTCAGTTTGGGATGTTGATCGCTTACATGGACTCCCTGCAATCCGAGCCGGAGACCGCAACTATGGAGTTGGCGGACCTTGAATTGTTCTATCGCAATGCCAAAGCCCGGTTTGACAGCGATACGGGTTTTGCCGAACTTGCCCGGCGATATGTTGTTCGACTGCAACAAGGAGATGCGGACTGCCTGAGAGCCTGGCAGCACTTCATTGAACACTCGCTCAAGCATTGCGAAGCCATCTACGACAAACTCGGTGTCACCCTGACAAGCGATGATGTTCGTGCAGAAAGTTACTACAACAGTGATCTACCACTGATTATCGAAGAATTGAACGCGCAAGGAATGCTCAGTGTGTCCGATGGCGCGCGTTGTGTTTTTCTGGAGGAGTTCAAGGGCAAGGAAGGTGCACCGCTGCCGGCAATCGTGCAGAAGTCGGACGGTGGCTTCCTTTACGCCACGACGGATTTGGCGGCGTTGCGCTTTCGGGGGCGGACACTGAACGCAGAACGCATTCTTTATGTTGTTGATGCCAGGCAGAGTCTGCATTTCCAGCAAGTCTTCGCCATAGCGCGCAAGGCCGGCTTTGTTCCGCTGGACTGTCGGTTGGAGCACATTGCCTATGGGACGATGATGGGGAAGGATGGAAAACCCTTCAAGACACGCAGTGGCGACACCGTCAAACTGCAGGAATTGCTCGATGAAGCTGTACGGCGAGCGTTGAACATTGTCACAGAGAAGAATCCGGAACTCAGTCAAGAAGCAAGAGATCGCATAAGCAATGCCGTTGGCATAGCAGCGGTCAAGTATTCAGATCTATCGAAAAACAGAACCAGCGATTATGTTTTCGACTGGGACACGATGCTTTCCATGGAAGGCAACACCGCGCCCTACATGCTTTACGCTTACGCACGGATTCGCAGCATTCTGCGCAAGCAGGCACAATCCGGTGTTTCCTGCAATCTGGGGGATATTCTGCCTGGGGAAGTCGAGGAACGGGCACTTATGGTCAAACTGCTGCAATACACCGAGACCTTGCATGTCGTCGCAGTGGATTGCATGCCGAGTCACCTGTGCTCTTATCTATATGAGCTTGCAGGAACTTTCATGCGATTCTATGAAGTATGTCCTGTATTGAAAGCAGAACCAACTGTCCGAGCATCGAGGCTCTCTCTTGTGGCCCTGACTGCGGAAGTACTGGAATCAGGTCTGACTCTTCTGGGATTGCAGACCCTTGAGGCCATGTAAATGTGAGGACCGCCTGCAAGCAGGCGGTCCTTCTCGTGAGTGCATCAATCAATCACACAGTTGAAGCAGCAACTTGTTGAGACGTCGAGTGAAACTGCCCGGATCCTCCAATTGCCGTCCTTCTGCCAGGCAAGCCTGATCAAAAAGAACAGATACAAAGTCCGCGAATCGCTCTTCGTCAGCCTCAAGGTCCAACTTCTGTACTAACGGGTGCTCAGGATTCAGCTCAAATATGGGCTTGCTTTCAGGCAAGCTCTGGCCCGCTGCCTCCATGATGCGTCGCATCTGTGCTCCCATGTCATGCTCGTCCACGACGAGGCATGACGGGGATTCGGTAAGTCTATGTGTTACACGGACTTCCTTGACCTGTCTTTCCAATTGCCCCATCACTCGCTTAGTTAGCGCTTCGAACCTCTTTTCTGCCCCCTGCTGCTGCTCTTTTTCAACACCATCCTCGAGCTTGCCGAGATCAAGAGTTCCGCGCGCAATATCCTGGAAAGACTTTCCCTGATACTCGTGCAGATGACTCATAAGCCATTCGTCAATGCGATCCGAAAGCAGCAGAACCTCGACATCCTTTTTCTTGAATATCTCGAGATGGGGACTATTACGCGCAGCAGCGGCAGTTTCCGCTACAAGGTAGTAGATCTTGTCCTGCTCAGGCTTCATGCGGGAAACGTAGTCTGAAAGACTTTGATTCTGCTCTGAGGTAGCGGAATACGTTGATGAGAAAAGCAATAGGTCCGCAATCTTGTCACGATTGGCATAGTCTTCACCGGGCCCTTCCTTGAGCACCTGACCAAATTCCTTCCAGAATCTGGCGTACTTTTCCGAATCGTCCTTTTTAAGCTTTGCCAACATGTCCAACGCTTTCTTGATCAACGCACTGCGCATGGAATCCACTACAGGATCCTTTTGCAGTATCTCCCTCGATACATTCAACGAAATATCATTGGAATCAATAACACCCCGCATGAATCGAAGGTAAAGCGGCATGAATTGTTCTGCGTCATCCATGATGAATACACGCTGCACATAAAGTTTCAGGCCGCGTGCCGCATCGCGATTCCACAGATCAAAGGGGGCTCTACCTGGTACGTAAAGCAAGCCTGTGTATTCCAGTTTTCCTTCGACCTTGTTGTGACTCCAGGTCAGCGGCTCGTCGAAATCGTGCGAGATCAGCTTGTAGAATTCCTTGTACTCTTCATCCTTGATCTCTGTACGCGGCCTTGTCCACAAGGCCTTGGCGGCGTTTACGGATTCGAACTCCGGAGCTGCCTCAGCATTGCCTGCTGTCTTCAACATCATGACTGGGATGGATATATGGTCCGCATACTTCTTGACGATGTGGCGAATGCGATATTCATCCGCGAAGTCAATCTCCTCAGGACGCAGATGCAGGATCACCGTCGTGCCGCGCTCCGCCCTTTCAACTGTTTCAACTGAGTATTCCGCTTCTCCGGAAGAGACCCAATGCACCGCTTCAGTAACGGCCGCTCCGGCACGGCGAGTGATAACCTCTACCTTGGATGCAACAATGAATGCGGAATAGAAACCGACGCCGAATTGTCCTATCAGCTGGGCATCCTTTTTTTGGTCACCGCTAAGTCCAGCTAGAAACTGTGCTGTACCCGACCTTGCAATGGTGCCTAGATTGCTGATGACTTCTTCTCGGCTCATCCCTATGCCGTTGTCGGAAATCGTAATGGTCCCAGCTGCCTTGTCGAACTCTATCTTCACGTGCAGATGGGAATCCGATTCATATAGCTCAGGGTTCGAAAGTACTTCAAAGCGCAATTTGTCTGCAGCGTCAGAAGCATTGGATATAAGCTCGCGAAGAAATACTTCCTTGTTGCTGTAAAGCGAGTGAATCATCAAATGCAGAAGTTGCTTCGCCTCGGTTTCGAATCCTCGAGTTTCCTTTCTGGTTTCAATCGACATTCAGTACAACCTCTTGTTCTTCCAAAATGAAAAGGCCCGGTCTCTCATGGAGCGACCGGGCCTTTATTGGGGGCATGGCCCCCGTATTTCAAGAATCGACTGACTCAGGAGCGATAGAAGTCGATCGCGTCTTGCTTGCGCATACGAAGATTCTCAAAACGAGCCTTGCTGTTCTCGATGTAGTTCAAGAACGACGCGGCTGATGCTTCACCCTGCTCCTGCGCACGACGCGCAGCCGCTGTTGCTTCATCAAACTGATCAAGCTCCACCAGTGCACGCGCCAGGAACAGCTCTGCATCCCCCACATTTTCGAGACCGCCACGATTCAGCGCTTCACGAATTGCAGACACGGTGTTCTCATAGTCGTGCATCATGTAGTAGATGTAGCCAAGCTGGTCATACGAAGCGCCAGTTTCGCCCATCTCAGCTGCTTTGATCGCAGGAGCGAGCGCCATCTCGTACTCATTGGACAGCAGGTAAAGTTGCACAAGACGTTGGAGATTCTCTTCGGTCTCTTCGACAACTCCATCCTGAATACCTTTCTCCAGTACTTTTGCCCCTTTGAAAGGAGCATCGATACTAGCGAGAGATTGCGCAAGATTGACGTACTCGGACTCGCTGGACATATAACCCTTCACAAAAGTGACGGACAATGTCTCGATTCGCTTCTTGTCGTCATCCAGATAGCCGTAAATTGCGGACAGATTGCGCCAGTCACTGGGTTCGTCGAACAAGGTCACCATTTGCTTGGTAACACGTTCAGCGTTCACGTAATCCTCAAGCTCGATGTACATCAGGTTCAGCAGGCCATAGACGTTCTTTGCAATGTCTCTTCCTGCAGCTGAGAGCATTTCCATGTGATTGAGCAGGAATGGGATAGCTTCATTATACTGAGCGAGGTTGTAGTGAGAATTGGCGAGACCGAGATAGACGTTCTCGTTTTCATCCTCAGACAGTTCACGCCAGCGAGTGAAGGCATCAATCGACTCAGTGAACTTTTCTTCACCCATGTAAAGCTGTCCCAAGGCCATGAGCGCACGCAAACGTACGTCAGGTCGCAGGTTTTCAATGGTCAGGATCTTTTCAAAAGTCTCCAGTGCCATCGGGATATTATCGGTGTTCAGATAATAGTTGGTGTAGAAGTTCAGCACCGTGGATTTCTCGAAGTCATTCAGACGATCATAACGCTCGTTGAGTTCATCGAGGATGACTTTTGCGGCCTCATAGTCAGGCTCTGCGCCCACTTCCTCCGGGCTCATCAATTCCTGAATCTCAGATACCTGATTGAATACCCGCTCAGTCAATACGTCGGTAGACCGAGTGGGAGGAGGAGCACGTGGCCCATCCTCTTCCTCTGCCGCCATTGCATTGAATGAATAGAGAGAAGCTGACGCCA
>CAYQBR010000003.1:0-16229 GCA_964415735.1 uncultured Klebsiella sp.
CTCATGCCCCATCCGGTGGAGCGCGCCCTGCAATGCCCGCAGTGCCAGCACCGTGTGTTCCCTCGAATCAGCCCCTGCGTGATCGTGCTGGTTCGGCGTGATCGACACATACTGCTGGCGCGGCATGCCGGGCGGGGCAGTGCGACCTTCAGTTGTCTGGCAGGTTTCATGGAAGTGGGAGAGACGCCGGAGCAGACCCTCTGCCGCGAAGTGCGGGAAGAAACCGCCATCGAGATCAGCAACATCCGTTACGTCCGCAGCCAGTCCTGGCCGTTTCCCTCGCAGTTGATGCTCGGCTTTCATGCGGACTACGCTGGAGGTGAGATCCGCGTGGATGGCGAGGAAATTCTGGAAGCGAGTTGGTTTGCAGCGGATTCGCTGCCGTCTGCGCTGCCTCCGCCGTTCAGTGTCGCGGGGCAACTCATTGCGCTATTCTTGCAGGCCATGAAAGTCTGATGACATAGCAACAACGCAAGGAGCAGGTTCTTGGAGTACTTCATCGAATACGGGCTGTTTCTGGCCAAGCTGGTGACCCTGGTGGTCGCCTTCGTCTTCATTCTCGGCATCGTCGTGTCTGCTGGTAGCAGGGGGCGCAAGGGAGCAGGGCGTGGCCAGATCAGCATCACCCATCTCAACGAAGAGCTGGATGAGATGCGCGATGCCATGAAGAAAGCCATCTATGACAAGGCGAGCTACAAGCTTGAGCTCAAGGAAGAGAAGAAGCGGCACAAGCAGGAAGAGCGCGAGCGCCGCCAGCAGGCCAGGCGCGGCGCGCAAGAGACGGGTGAGCAGGAGAACAATCAGCGCAAGCGGGTTTATGTGATCGATTTCAATGGCGACATGGAAGCCAGCGATGTCGAATCCTTGCGTGAAGAGATCACCGCCATTCTGGAGCTGGCCACCCCTCGCGATGAAGTGCTGCTGCGGCTGGAAAGTCCCGGCGGCATGGTGCATGCGTACGGCCTGGCCTCGTCACAGCTGGATCGCATCAAGTCGCAGAAAGTGCCACTCACCATCTGCGTGGACAAGGTGGCCGCCAGCGGTGGCTACATGATGGCCTGCCTGGCCGATCGACTCGTGGCCGCGCCGTTCGCGATTCTTGGGTCCATCGGCGTTCTGGTGCAGCTGCCGAACTTCAATCGTCTGCTGCGCAAGCACGATGTGGACTACGAGACCATCAGTGCAGGGGAATTCAAGACCACCTTGACCACCTTTGGCGAAATCACCCAGAAGGGACGCGACAAGGTCAAGGAGGATGTCGAGGAGATGCACGGCTTGTTCAAGGCCTGGGTGAAGGACCATCGGCCCGCTGTCGACATAGACTCCATCGCCACCGGCGAGACCTGGGTGGGTGTGCAAGCCCTTGAGAAATCCATGATCGACGAGTTGATGACCAGCGATGAATGTATCGTCAAGGCTTGCGAGGATGCGGATGTGTATGCCGTGCAATTCGAGATTCGCCGCTCCCTGAGTGACAAGCTTGGTGCCGCCATCCACAAGGGCCTCGATGTCGCTGTGCAGGCATGGCTCAAGCGCACGCGAGACAACACCTATTATTCCTGACGCCGGGGTGTGCTTCCGATGGCCATGGATCAGCATCTGTTTCGCGCTTTCGAGGTTTCCGAGAGGGTGGTAGACGCCAAACCCGTGTTCGCGGGTCGCGTCGTGCAGAAGCGCATTGCCGATCTCCCCTCAGGGGATGTCCTGATCCGGCTGGCCTTCTCCTCCCTGAATTACAAGGACGCCCTGTCCGCCAGCGGCAACCGGGGCGTCACGCGCTCCTACCCGCACGTCCCCGGCATCGACGCGGCGGGCAGAGTGGTGCATTGCGCCGATGGCCGCTTCAAGCTAGGCGACGCAGTGATGGTCACCGGTCACGACCTGGGCATGAATACCGCTGGAGGCTTCGCCGAGTTCATCCGGGTTCCGGCAGACTGGGTGGTGCCTCTTCCCGATGGAATGACACTGCAACAGAGCATGGCACTGGGCACAGCGGGTCTCACCGCTGCCTTGTGCGTGGACAAGCTGCTGCACAACGGGCTGACGCCTGCGCAGGGCGACGTGCTGGTGACGGGGGCGACAGGTGGGGTCGGCAGTATCGCCGTGGCCCTGCTTGGGAAGCTGGGCTTTGCCGTGACAGCCTGCACGGGCAAGCCACAGGAGACGGACTATCTGCACGCCATTGGCGCACGGCATGTGATTTCCCGCCAGGAAGTCATGCCTGGCGGTGCCAGGCCCTTGTTGCAAGCTCGCTGGGCCGGGGCCGTTGATGTAGCGGGTGGCGAGTTGCTGGGTGCGATCATCCGCAGCCTGAATTATGGCGGCAGCGTGGCCTGCTGCGGCCTCGTCAGTGCCGCCGAATTCCCCATCACCACCCATCCCTTCATCCTGCGCGGCGTGAACGTGCTGGGCGTGGACTCAGTCCGCATCGATCATGCGAAACGCTGCGAGATCTGGCGCAAGCTGGCTGCGGAGTGGCACATCCCTCATCTTGAAATCATGGGAAAAGTCATTTCATTCAGGGAATTGGAGTCGGAACTTGAAACGATTCTGGAGGGGAGGGGGAAAGGCAGGCGCATCCTGGATGTCTGCGCCTGAGTTCGCTTTCAGCCGTTGATGCAGGATCTGCGTCGGAACAAGGGCTCGGGACTGTGCACACTGGCCTGATAGGCGTCCTTGAAGTCGTCGAACCGGCGGATGGCCGCTTCCAGATTCTGGTCGGCGCGCATGGCGAAGGCATTGAAGCCGCAGCGGGACATGTAGAAGAGCTGGTCGCTGAGCACGTCGCCGACCGCTCGCAGCTCTCCCTGATACCCGAGGTTCTGACGCAACTCACGCGCCGAGGAATAGGCACGGCCGTCGGTGAACACCGGGAAATCGAGAGCGATCAGCGGAATCTGCGCCAGCCAGGGGGCGATGGCTTCCGGCAGTTCGATGTTCTTCAGCCAGACGCCGACAAACCCTTGATGAGCGGGCAGGGTCTCGCGCAATTCCAGCCAGCTCGACAGCGGCAGTATCACGTTCCGGCCGTTCAGTGCACGCAGCGCCTCCGCGTCCACCGGCTCGCGAAGCAGTTCCCATTGGTCGTCGACGATTGCACGATCCTTAATCAGCCTTGCCATACAGCGCCTCCTTGAATGGCTCCATGCCGATGCGACGATACGTGTCCACGAAACGTTCCTCGTTCTCGCGGCGCTGTTCGAACACGCCAATCAGCTTTTCCATGACATCGGGAATGTCGTCCTGCGCGAAAGAGGGGCCGACGATGTCGCCCAGTGCGGTGACATTTTCGGCCGAGCCGCCCAGGGAAACCTGGTAATACTCTTCTCCCTTCTTGTCGACTCCCAGAATGCCGATATTGCCCACATGGTGATGCCCGCAGGCGTTCATGCAACCCGAAATATTGACGCTCAGCCTGCCGATCCTGCGCAGTCGCTCCATGTCACCGAAGCGCCGTTGTATCGACTCGGCGATGGGGATGGACTTGGCATTGGCCAGCGAGCAGAAATCGCCGCCTGGGCAGCAGACGATGTCGGTCAGCAGGCCCAGATTGGGCGCATGCAGGTCCTGGCTCTTCAAGGCCTTCCACAAGTCGTACAGGTCCTTGCGGGCGACATCGGCGAGCACGAGGTTCTGTTCGTGCGTCACACGCAGCTCGCCGAAACTGTAGCGATCAGCCAGATCGGCGACGAAACGCATCTGCTCGCTGGTGATGTCACCCGGCGCGATGCCGGTGGCTTTCAGGCAGAGCGTGACGATGCTGTAGCCAGGCATCTTGTGGGCGTTCACGTTCTGGTTGTGCCAAGCCGCGAACAACACATTGGTATTCAAGGCGTGTTCGAGCTCCGGGCTGAAGGCATCCAGAGTCTCGTAGGCCGGGTCCTTGAAGAAGGCCTTGCAGCGCTGGAATTCCGCTTCGGTCAGCGTGAGCGGTCCGTCCTTGAGGGCGAGCCATTCCTTCTCTACCTTCTGCTGGAATTTCTCGATGCCCGTTTCCTTCACGAGAATCTTGATGCGTGCCTTGTACTTGTTGTCGCGACGGCCTTCGCGGTTATAGACACGCAGAATGGCGTCGAGGTAACTCAACAGGTGCTGCCACGGCAGGAAGCCACGAATCTCCTTGCCGATTACCGGTGTGCGTCCGAGCCCACCACCTGCAAGCACACGGAAGCCGAGTTCGCCTTGCTCATTGCGGACGATGAACAGTCCGATGTCGTGAACCTGAGTGGCGGCCTGATCGTCCTGGGTGCCGCAAACGGCAATCTTGAACTTGCGCGGCAGAAACGCGAATTCCGGATGGAAGGTGGACCACTGACGGATGATCTCGCACCAGGGTCGGCTGTCCTCGATTTCATTGGCGGCAGCGCCGGCGAACTGGTCGGTGGTGGTGTTGCGGATGCAGTTGCCACTGGTCTGGATGGCATGCATTTCCACTTCAGCCAGGTGCGCCAGAATGTCCGGGACGTCGGCGATCGCCGGCCAGTTGAACTGGATGTTCTGGCGAGTGGTGAAGTGTCCGTAGCCCTTGTCGTAGTGATCAGCGATATAGGCGAGCTTGCGCAACTGGGTGCTTGAGAGCATGCCGTAGGGAATGGCGATTCGCAGCATCGGCGCCAGGCGCTGCACATAGAGTCCGTTCTGCAGCCGCAGCGGCAGGAACTCTGCCGGAGCCAGCTCGCCACGCAGAAAGCGCGCTGTCTGATCGCGGAACTGTGCGATGCGGTCGGCCAGCATTTGGTGGTCGTAATTGTCGTATCTGTACATGATGCGGCAGCTTTTATAGGTTCATGGGTGATCGTATGGGAAACCCTGGCACTGGTGGCGAGGGCCGGCAATTGTAAAGAATGCCCTGCTCAAGTGCCAGTTTCGACCTCGGCAAACTCAGGACACTTGCCCGTTGAAATTCCTTTCGGGAAGAAATTTATGCTTGCTTGTGAAGCGTTTGCCATTAGAATGCCGTCGTGTTTTTTCCCAGGAACCCACTTCAGGAAGGTCATGTCATGAGTCACCACGACGCCAGCGAACACCACGTCATTGATGAAAAAGAACTGGATGGCAACAGCCGCGCCGATACCATGGCCATGCTTTCTTTCGTCCTGATCATCGTGACCATGGCAGTATTCTTCGCCAGCCGTTGATTGTCTTGAGTCAGTGGCAATGCCTGCAGGCGCTTCCTGCGGGCATTGCCACTGACCTACCTCTCGTCAGTTCAGCACCAGATTCACGACCGTTGCCACGGTCAGCACAAACAAAAAAGTGAAGATCAGGGCCGCGACCACGAAGCCCTTGATGCTGCCACTGGCAAAATCGCGCTCCTTGTTCTTGCGGTTCTGCACTCCGAAACTCGCCTGCATCACGCTCAGCATCATTTTCCAGAAACTCAGTTTCTGCACTGGCGCACCGTTGTCTTGATCCTTCGATTCCTGTTCACTCATTTTCACGACTCCTGAGGGCGCACATCTCGCCCTGTGTCATACCAGATTGGGGCTCAAGAGCCGGCTCACAACCTCTACGCTCAAGCCCTTGCGACTGGCGAGAGACTGCACCTGATCCTCATCGATCTTTCCTACGGAGAAATAGCGTGCCTGCGGGTTGGCAAAATAGAAGCCGCTGACACTGGCTGCCGGAGTCATCGCAAAGCTTTCCGTCAGATGCATGCCGATGCGGCCCTCCACCTGAAGCAGATCGAACAGCGTGACCTTGTCCGAGTGTTCCGGGCAGGCCGGATAGCCGGGAGCAGGCCGTATGCCCTGGTATTTCTCATCGATCAGCTCTTCCGCACTCAGCGCTTCATTGGCGGCGTAGGGCCAGAATTCCTGACGCACACGTTCGTGCATGCGTTCGGCAAAGGCCTCCGCCAGGCGATCGGCCAAGGCCTTCACCATCAGGGCGTTGTAGTCATTGTTGTCCTGCTCGTAGGCTCTGGCCAGTTCATCGGCCCCAATGCCGGTGGTGACAGCGAAGCCTCCGATGTAATCCGGGATGCCGCGCTGTTCCGGCGCCACGAAATCGGCGAGAGAGAGATTCGGAATCCCAGCAGCCTTGCCCGCCTGCTGACGCAGGAACTGGAAGCCGGCGAGTTCCTTCTGACGCGTCTCGTCGGTGAACAGCACGACATCGTTCTGGTCACGCTGTGCTGCCGGCCAGAAGCCGATCACCGCCTGGGCCTTGAGCAGGCGGCCGTCGATGATTTGCTTTAGCATCGCCTGGGCGTCACGGAACAGATCGCGGGCCGCCTCGCCGACAATCTCATCCTCGAGAATGGCAGGGTACTTGCCAGCCAGGCTCCAGGTGATGAAGAAGGGCGTCCAGTCGATGTAAGGCACCAGTTCGGCCAGCGGATAGTCGTCGAACACCCGAGTGCCCAGGAAAGCGGGGGCAACAGGGCGATGCTCTGTCCAGTCGATCTGCAAGGCATTCTGCGTCGCTGCCTCGAAGCTGATCAGGGTCTTGCGCTGGTCGCGGTTCGCATTGCGCTCGCGGATCACGTCATATTCCGCATGGATCTGGCGCTTGAATTGCGCTGCGCCTTCCTCGCTCAGCAGGCTGCTCACCACGGTGACACTGCGTGACGCATCCGGCACATACACGGTGGCATTATTGGTGTAGTTCTGCTCGATCTTCACCGCCGTGTGGGCCTTCGACGTTGTGGCGCCGCCAATGATCAGCGGGATGGTGAAGCCCAGTCGCTGCATCTCCTTGGCCACATGCACCATCTCGTCAAGGGATGGGGTGATCAGACCGCTGAGCCCGATGATGTCGACCTTCTCGTCGATGGCGGTCTGCAGGATGCGTTCGCAAGGCACCATGACGCCCAGGTCCACGATGTCGTAGTTGTTGCAGCCCAGCACGACACCCACGATGTTCTTGCCGATATCGTGGACATCGCCCTTGACCGTGGCCAGCAGGATCTTGCCCTTGGCCTTGACCACCTGGCCCTTCTTGCTTTCTTCGATGAACGGCAGCAGATACGCCACCGCCTGTTTCATCACCCGGGCGCTCTTGACGACCTGCGGCAGGAACATCTTGCCGCTGCCGAACAAGTCCCCGACGATGTCCATGCCATCCATCAGCGGGCCTTCGATGACCTGGATGGGTTCCGCGAAGCCACGCCTTGCCTCTTCGGTATCCTGCTCGATGTAGCGGGTGATGCCCTTGACCAGTGCATGGGCAATGCGGGCGGCAACAGGCTGCTCGCGCCACTGCACGTCCTCGTGATTCTCGAGACTCGATTCCCCGCTGTACTGGCCGGCGATTTCCATCAGGCGATCGGTGCCGTCGGGACGGCGATTGAGGATGATGTCCTCGACGCGTTCCTTGAGTTGCGCCGGAATCTCGTCATACACCGCGAGCTGTCCTGCGTTGACGATCCCCATGGTCAGTCCCGCCTTGATGGCGTGATAGAGGAAGACCGAGTGAATGGCTTCGCGCACGGGTTCATTGCCGCGGAAAGAGAACGAGACATTGCTCACGCCACCGGAGATCAGGGCGTGGGGCAGCTCGCGCTTGATGAAAGCGCAGCTCTGGATGAAATCCACCGCGTAGTTGTTGTGTTCCTCGATGCCGGTGGCGACCGCGAAGATGTTCGGATCGAAAATGATGTCCTGCGGCGGGAAGCCCACCACGTTCACGAGAACCTCATAGCTGCGGCGGCAGATCTCGCACTTGCGCGCGAACGTGTCCGCCTGGCCTTTCTCGTCGAAAGCCATCACCACCACGGCCGCGCCGTATTGCATGCACAGGCGGGCCTTGGCAATGAAGTCCTCTTCGCCTTCCTTCAGGCTGATGGAGTTGACGATGCCCTTGCCTTGGATGCAGCGCAGGCCGGTCTCCAGGATCTCCCACTTAGAGGAGTCGATCATGACCGGCACGCGACTGATGTCGGGCTCCGAGGCAATCAGGCGCAGGAAACGCGACATGGCGGCGTTGGAATCCAGCATGCCTTCGTCCATGTTGATGTCGATGATCTGGGCGCCGGCTTCCACCTGTTGCAGGGCAATCTCGAGCGCCGTGGTGAAATCGCCTTCGCGAATCAGGCGGGCAAAGCGCTTCGAGCCCGTGATGTTGGTGCGTTCGCCCACATTCACGAAAAGCGAATCAGGATGAATGTTGAAGGCTTCGAGGCCGCTGAGTCGACACGCCGGGGCAATCTCGGGAATGACGCGCGGTTTGTGACGGGCCACCGCCTCGGCCACCGCCTTGATGTGCAGTGGCGTGGTGCCACAGCAGCCACCGACGATGTTGAGGAAGCCGCTGCTGGCGAATTCCTCGATGATGTCGGCCATCTCTTTCGCACTCTGATCGTATTCCCCGAAGGCATTCGGTAATCCCGCATTGGGGTGCGCAGAGACATGTGTGTCCGCCAGTCGCGAGATCTCCTCGATGTGCGGACGCAGCTGCGCAGCGCCCAGGGCGCAGTTGAAACCAATCGAAAGCGGCTTGGCGTGGGCCACGGAATTCCAGAAGGCTTCGACAGTCTGGCCTGACAGCGTGCGTCCGCTGGCGTCGGTGATGGTGCCCGAGATCATGATGGGCAGCCGGCGCCCACAGCGCTTGAAGTATTCCTGGATGGCGAAGATGGCCGCTTTCGCATTCAGCGTATCGAAGATGGTTTCCACCAGCAGGATGTCGGCGCCTCCCTTGTCGAGCGCTTCCGCGCTGACGAGGTAGTTCTCCACCAGTTCCTCGAACGTGACATTGCGGAAGGCGGGATCATTCACATCCGGCGAGATGGACGCCGTGCGACTGGTCGGACCGATGACGCCTGCCACAAAGCGCGGTTTGTCTGGTGTGGTGGCTTCGACTTCGTCGCAGATGCGACGCGCCAGGCGGGCGCCTTCGAAATTGAGTTCGTAGGCCAGATGCTGCAGCTGGTAATCCGCCTGGGAAATGGCCGTGGAATTGAAGGTGTTGGTTTCAATGATGTCAGCGCCCGCCAGAAGATACTCGCGGTGAATCTGGCCGATCACATCAGGCCGCGTCAGTGTGAGCAGATCATTGTTGCCCGCCAGGTGCTGCGCGCAGTCGGCGAAGCGCTCGCCACGAAAATCCGCTTCCGTGAGCTTGTACGCCTGGATCATTGTGCCCATGGCACCATCAAGCACCAGAATGCGGTTCTTGAGGGCATGGTGCAGGCGTTGTTCGGAAGGCTGGTGTTCCATGGTTGTACTCTCGCTTGATGATCACCTGGGCGTCTGGCGATCAGGCTGTGGCTGCAGAAAAGGCGCGCAGTTTACCAGAACTCGCACCCACGGACAGGGTAAAGTCTGGCGGGAGCAGGGCGGTTCTGACTAATAACCAAGTGATTTAGTCGGCTATTTCCATTGCTGTCAACATGGCGTAAACTCCCGCCCAATTTTACTGACCCGCCACAGGTTCTCTCATGATCACGATTACAGAGTCCGCGCAGACCTATCTCGCCGAGTTGTTGAAGAAGCAGGATTGCGAGGGCATTGGTGTCCGCGTTTTCATACTCGATGCCGGGACACCCAAGGCGGAGACCTGCATTTCCTTCTGCCGCCCCGGTGAGCATCAGGAATCGGATGAATTGCGCAGCTACACGGATTTCAATGCCTACATCGAGCAGCGCAGCATTCCCTATCTGAAGGACGCTGTGGTTGATTATGCCAAGGATGCGATGGGCGGCCAGTTGACCATCAAGGCGCCGAACTCGCGTCTGCCGCAGATTCAGGACGACAGCCCCATAGAAGACCGCGTCAATTACGTGCTCTACAACGAGATCAATCCGTCGCTGGCGGCACACGGCGGGGTCGTCACGCTTGAAGAAATCTATGACGGGACCGTGGCCGTGCTGAAGTTCGGCGGGGGCTGTCAGGGCTGCGGCATGGTCGACCTGACGCTGAAGGAGGGTGTCGAGAAAACCCTGCTGGAACAGATTCCTCAACTCACGGAAGTGCGCGATATCACCGATCACTCCAAGCGCGAGAATGCCTATTTCAAGTAGGGCTTCCAGGATAACGACGGGATAGCCCGCGGTAAAGCAGTTCCGGGTAGGCCGCATCGGAGGTGTCCAATGAGTCCATCAGCTCCACGAGGTGCTCGTTGTCCTCGCGCCCTTGCCAGAGTTTCTGGTAATGACCTTCCTTGTAGCCATGCTCCTGCCGGAACATGTTCAGCACATTCTTGCTGACATACTGCTTGTAGAGCGTCTCCCAGCTCAATCCGCAATCCACCATGATCGAACGGAACAGCAGCAGATCGATGCGTCCGGAGCAGGACAGCCCGATCAGCAATTCCAGCTTGCTCAACAGACTCATGCTCTCCGGTTCCAGCGTGTGGCCATCGAAGTGCACCACGTGCCCGCCTGAAGGTGTCACATTGGCGGCGCGCAGTTGCGTCCTGGCCTGCTCGTGGGCCCCTGCGTGGCGCAGCAGGATCTCCGAGAGCAGGAAGTGCCAGATGTCGATCACTTCCATCTGCAATTGGGGAAGATCTCGATCCTGCTTTTTCCACCATTTCCAGCCGTGATGTTCGATGGCCTCGGCTGCCTCGACCACGACAGCCCGCAAATAGGGGAATCGCTTTTCGATCCAGTGGGCGTCCACCTTGCTGTTCATGTTGGCTTGCAGGCTCAGCATGATGCCGGCCTGAATGTCTGTGAGAGTGCTCATGGGGCTCCTGTTGAACCGCTTGCGTTGTCGAGCATCGACTGCAAGTCCTTGTCATGTCGTTCCCGTGCATGGACGTGCTGAATGGGGTTGCCCCAAGCTGCGATGATCAGTTTTCTGTCCGCAACGGTGAGAAGGCCGAGTTGGTTGCAGCCAAGGGTTGAGTAATCGAATGCAAAGTGTTGCCAGGCACGCAGATCAAACTTCTTGATCTGTGCGTGGGTCAGCGGCGCATAGGCCGGCAGACGACCATACAGCAGGTCGGCCCAGGCCGCGATCCGATAAAGATCCGCCAGAGCGGGCTCCAGGGGCACGTCGTGCTTCTGGTATTCGCGAATCTGCAGTCGCAGTACCTGCGCGGCCTGACGAAACGCTCCGATTTGTGGGAAGGCGAGGGCGCAATACGCGAGGGCCTTGCGGAAGTCCAACGCTGCCGCGTGCTGCCGTGCTCTGGCCTGCCAGTCCTGCGCCGAATCAGGCGCTGCTGCAAGTATCCGCTCCAGCCATTGTTCCTGAGCGCTGCGGTCGTGGGCGCCTGCGGCAAGCTCGACCTCGGCAACATCCGCAATCGCCAGGACTCGCTGCTTGTCCTGCGGATCCAGCGGAGGCAGGGGCATCGTGCGGTCGACAGCGTCAAGCTTTTGCTTGTACTGAAGCCTGTTCAACATCACGATCAAGGCAATCAGCAGCACTGCGGCCGCGACCACGCCAAGGAACATCAACATTGAATGTATTCCTCATTGAAGATCGTGTGCGGTTTCATGCAGTGCCACTCAGCCCGGTGATGCGGTGATGATAGCAATCTTGACGGCAGGTGGTCGATGCCAGCGGTCGAGCCGTCGGCACTCGCCTTGAACTCACGTTAAAAGGGGACACTGACACCCATTGATGTGAGGCGACGTCACGACGTGAAAAATTTTTGGATTTAGTGCTTGACGCATCAAGCATGGCTTTCTAGAATGCGCCGCCTCCTGTGAGAAGACACAGAAGGAAGTTTGACTCCAGTCCCCTTCGTCTAGAGGCCTAGGACACCGGGTTTTCATCCCGGCAACGGGGGTTCGAAACCCCCAGGGGACGCCAAACTCTGAGAAAGCCTGACCATCGGTCAGGCTTTTTTTTTGGCTTCATCACACGTGGTTGATGCCTGTCCGATTTGATATTCTTGCGGCCGGTTTCACAGAGCCAGCCTCCTGGCAACGGGACGTCCTGATGAGCAGTGCCATTTCAATCAGCAACCTGCAGAAGACTTACGCCAATGGACACCAGGCATTGCGTGGCGTCGACCTGGAGGTGCAGGAGCGTGATTTCTTCGCGTTGCTCGGGCCCAACGGGGCGGGCAAGTCCACTATTATCGGCATCATTTCCACACTGGTGCGCCCGACAGGGGGCAGCGTGGCTGTGTACGGTCGAGACGTGGCGACCCACGTGTACGAGACGAAGCTGGATTTCGGTGTCGTCCCTCAGGAAGTCAATTTCAATCCCTTCGAGAAAGTCGCGGACATCGTCATGACGCAGGCCGGTTACTACGGTCTGCCGCGTGCACTGGCGCGCGAGCGTACCGAAAAGTACCTGCGCAAACTGGGCCTCTGGGATAAACGGGATGTACGCTCGCGCACTCTTTCCGGAGGAATGAAGCGACGTCTGATGATCGCACGTGCGCTGGTCCATGAGCCGCGACTACTGATTCTCGATGAGCCGACGGCAGGCGTGGACATTGAGCTGCGCCGTTCGATGTGGGACTTCCTGCAGGAAATCAACAACAATGGCACGACCATCATCCTGACAACACATTATCTCGAAGAAGCCGAACATCTGTGTCGCAATATTGCGATCATCGACCAAGGACGCATCATCGAGAACTGCAGCATGAAGTCCCTGTTGAACAAGCTTGATTCGCAGACGCTGGTGTGCGACCTGCGCCATGAGATGAGCAGCGAAGACTTCGCAAGGCATGCACTGCCTGGTTTCCGTTTTGTTGACTCCCATACGCTGGAAGTGGATCTGGGACGCGACCACGATGTCAACGAAGTCTTTGCCTTGCTGAATCAGGCAGACATTCACGTGAAGGGCATGCGCAACAAGTCGAACAGGCTGGAGCAGCTGTTTCTTTCTCGCCTCAAGAACTCCACGGTGTGAATCGATCATGCTGAACAGTCACAAGTACATCGCGTTCGAAACCATCCTCATCAAGGAAGTGCGCCGCTTCATGCGCATCTGGGTGCAGACCCTTGTTCCACCAGCGATCACCATAGGCTTGTATTTCCTGATTTTCGGCAATCTGATCGGCAACCGCATCGGCAGCATGAGTGGGTTTTCGTACATGGACTTCATCGTCCCCGGACTCATCATGATGGCGGTGATCCAGAATGCCTATGCGAATGTGGTGTCCTCCTTCTTCAGTCAGAAGTTTCAGCGCAGCATCGAGGAGCTTCTCGTGTCGCCTGTGCCCAACTACATCATCCTGGCGGGCTTTGTGGCCGGCGGTGTCGTGCGGGGACTCGCCGTCGGTGTCATCGTGGTGTTGATGTCCTTCGTCTTCACTGACCTGAACATTCATCACTGGGGTATCACCCTCTTCGTCGTGCTGATGACGGCAGTGGTGTTCTCGCTCGCCGGGTTCTTGAACGCTCTGTTTGCCAATAGCTTCGATGACATCTCCATCATCCCGACCTTCGTGCTGACTCCGCTGATCTACCTTGGGGGTGTGTTCTACTCGGTCGACCTGCTGCCTGAGTTCGGGCGGATGGTGTCGGCCATCAATCCGCTGTTCTACATGGTCAATACATTCCGCTACGGTATTCTTGGCGCCTCGGATGCCAACATCTACACGTCGCTGTTGATGCTTGTGGTGTTCGTGTTCGTCCTGGGGGCGGCATGTCTCATTCTGCTGCGTCGCGGAACGGGGCTGCGGCACTGATGACCACTTCGCAGAATCCACTGGGGCGCAACACCGAGTATCCGTCGTCTTACGATCCGGCACTTCTGTTTCCGATTTCACGCGCCGAGAATCGACAACGCTTCGAGGCGACGAGTTCCGAACTGCCGTTTCGTGGCTATGATTTGTGGCGCGCCTACGAGATCTCGTGGCTGGATTTGCGTGGCAAACCTGTTGTCGCGGCAGCGGAGATTCTGGTACCTGCTGATTCGCCCTGCATGGTGGAGTCGAAATCCTTCAAGCTGTATCTCAACTCGCTCAACCAGCGCTGCTTCGAGAATCGTGATGCGGTTCAGCAGCTCATCGCCGATGATCTTGCCGGTATCATTCAGGCCCGCTGCCTGGTGCAGCTCTATTTGCCGCACGAGTTTTCGCAATTGCATTGCGTTCAGCCCGAAGGGGTGTCGCTTGACGAGTTATCCCTGGATATCAATGTGTATCAGCCCGACGCCAGTCTGCTGCGCGTTGCGGCGGGAGGGGTGAGGTCGGAAACGCTCTACACCAATCTGTTTCGCTCCAACTGTCCTGTGACCTCACAGCCAGACTGGGGGACGGCTGTCATTCAATACACCGGCAATGCCATCGACCATGGGAGTCTTCTGCGCTATCTCGTGTCCTATCGCCATCACAACGGCTTTCACGAAGACTGCGTCGAACAGATCTATGTCGATCTCATGCATGCGATGAAACCGGAGCGTTTGAGTGTTGCCATCAATTTTCTGCGACGAGGAGGGCTGGAGATCAATCCAGTGCGCAGTTCACATCCCGTCGAAATGGAGTTTCCTGCCGTTCGCCTCATTCGTCAGTAGTCGCTGGCTTGTAATATCGCCGTTGCTGATATACATTGTCGCGCCTTCGAACATGGAGTTGTGTCGAAGTATCGCAAGCCCAAGGTGAGGTGTCCGAGTGGTTGAAGGAGCACGCCTGGAAAGTGTGTATACGTTAATAGCGTATCGAGGGTTCGAATCCCTCTCTCACCGCCATTGCGCTTGAGTTTTTCAATTCACTGCCACAGTGCAGTCCGCGCTTGATTGCTTCGTTGTTCCGCAAATCGCGATCCCACTGCTCCCCAGCTTGATTAAAGAGACCTGTTTCACCATAATGCGGCGCTGTGATGCCGGAGACAGAGGCAATCACGCTCAATGGTATCTCTTGCCGGTCCCCTCGCAATGATAAGCCGTGAACCCCGCCAGGCCCGGAAGGGAGCAACGGTAACGGCTGACTCATGTGCCGTGGTGTGGCTGGCAGGAGGTACCTCCAAATCCGGCACCTGGTCCCTTCACGCCACTTGTAATACTGAGTGCCACATGCCCGTCGCACGACGGACACTTTGGTCAATCACGCCAGTACGGCCAACCGGACGACGATGACTTATCAGGTTCTAGCGCGCAAGTGGCGTCCCAAGACCTTCCAGGACATGGCAGGGCAGGAGCATGTGCTCCAGACTCTCGTTCACGCGCTGGACAACAAGCGTCTGCATCATGCGTATCTGTTCACTGGCACACGAGGTGTCGGCAAGACCACCATCGCGCGCATCTTCGCGAAATGCCTCAATTGCGAGGTGGGCGTTGGCTCCCAACCCTGTGGCAAGTGTGATTCGTGCAGAGAGATTGCAGAAGGCCGCTTCATCGACCTGATCGAAGTGGATGCGGCGTCGCGAACGAAGGTCGAGGATACCCGCGAGCTGCTGGACAACGTTCAGTACGCCCCCTCGCGGGGCCGATACAAGGTCTATCTGATCGACGAAGTGCACATGCTGTCAATGCACAGCTTCAATGCCTTGCTCAAGACGCTGGAAGAGCCTCCGCCCCATGTGATCTTCCTGCTGGCCACCACCGATCCGCACAAGCTGCCGATCACGATCCTCTCGCGATGTCTGCAATTCAGTCTCAAGAATCTGAGCCCGCAGAAGATTGTGGAGTATCTGCAATCCGTGCTGCTGGCAGAGCAGATTCCGTATACCGACGCCGCCTTGTGGCAGATTGCGCGTGCAGCGCAGGGCAGTATGCGTGATGCCCTCACGCTTCTGGATCAGAGCATCTCGTTTTGCGCTGGCAACATCAACGAGGCCGATGTCAGTGCCTTGCTTGGCACACCTGACCAGACACTGCTGCTGCGGATCATGACCGCACTGCAGGTGGGCAATGCTGCCGAGATGCTCGATATCGCCAGTATTGCTGCCGATCATTCCAGCGATTTTTCCGCACTCCTGGACAATCTCCTGGGGCTGCTGCATCGCATTGCCATTGCGCAGATGGTGCCAGGTGGCATCGACAACAGTCTGGGCGACCGCGAACAGATTCTGGACATCGCCAGAAAGTCGACCGCAGAGGAGATCCAGCTGCACTACCAGATCGCTCTCAATGGACGGCGTGACCTGGCGTTGGCACCAGACCCACGCATGGCTTTCGAGATGCTGCTCATGCGAATGCTGGCATTCAAACCCGCAGCGCTGGATCATCCGCAGGATCATCCAGCTTCCATGATCGAGGCTCCAGCATCACAGTCCGTTCTGGAAGATGACGCCATTTCCGCGGAAAAAAAAAAGACTGAGCCCACCGCCGCGAATGTGATCGTGCCTGGGCTTCCCACGCCTGCTGAAGCGCCTGCGAGGCCAGTGCAGGCAGAACCGACGCAAGCGCCAGAACCAGAACCAGAACCAGAAC
>CAYQBR010000003.1:16329-31728 GCA_964415735.1 uncultured Klebsiella sp.
AGGCCAGTGCAGGCAGAACCGACGCAAGCGCCAGAACCAGAACCAGAACCAGAACTAGAGCAAACACAGGCCGCCACTCATGAGACGCTGAGCGCTGAGAACTGGCATCAGCTGTTCGAACGTACAAGGCTGAGCGGCATCAGTCGCAACCTGCTGGCCAATTCGTGTGTCGAGAACATGATGGAACCGCAGCTGGACCTCATCCTCGATGTGCATCAGAGTGCGCTGCTGAACGACGATCATCGTCGGCGCATCATCGAGAGCCTGCAGGCCGAACTTGGTGCGCACTGGCAGGTGCGGCTGCGTGTGGGCGAATTGCTGCACGAGTCTCCAGCGCAGCGGCGACAAAGACTTCTCGAGGAGAGTCGACAGAAGGCTCTGACTGATTTTCACAATGATCCGAATGTCGTCGACATCATCAAGCGCTTTTCCGCGTCGGTGGTGCCTGACTCCATTCACTTCATGAGCGAGAAATGAGATGACCGATTTCAATGAGATCCTGAAACAGGCGCGACAGATGCAGGAACAGATGCAGGCGGCGCAGAAGGAAGCCGCACGCCTCGTGCTGGTGGGCGAATCCGGTGCTGGTCTGGTGCGAGTTCACATGAACGGGCACCACGATGTGCAGAAGGTGGAGCTCGATGCCGACCTGCTGAGTGAGGACAAGGACATCATCGAAGACCTGATCGCCGCGGCGTTCAACGACGCCGTCAAGAAGCTCGCCGAGCGCAATCAGGCTTCTCTGGCTGGCATGGCATCCGGGCTCAAGTTGCCGGATGGCTTCAAGTTTCCTTTCTGATACCTGGCCGTGAGTTTGCGCTGATGCTTTCCAGCCCGCTGATTGAAAAACTGGTCGACGCCTTCCGCTGCCTTCCCGGGGTCGGTCCCAAGTCTGCCCAGCGCATGGCGTATTACCTGCTGGAGCGAAACCGGGCAGGGGGGCGTCATCTGAGTGTTGTCCTGGAGGAGGCTTTGAGCCGAGTGGGGCACTGCAGTCGCTGCCGCACCCTCACCGAGGAGACCGAGTGTTTCATCTGTGCCAGTCCCGCACGCAACCAGGCACTGATGTGCATTGTGGAGTCACCCTCGGATGTACACGCCATCGAACAGATGGGCGGATACAGGGGGGTGTATTTCGTTCTCATGGGACACCTGTCTCCGATTGATGGCATCGGGCCTGATCAGCTGGGCATTCCCGAATTGCTGACACGTCTCGCGGAAGGCGGGATCAGTGAAGTCATCCTGGCCTGCAATCCCACCGTGGAAGGCGAGGCGACGGCCTATTACATCGCGGAACAGATCAAGGGGTTCGCTCCTGTCATCAGTCGCATCGCCCATGGGGTGCCCGTCGGCGGCGAGCTTGAGTTTGTCGATGGCAGCACGTTGAATCACGCCTTCAAGGGCCGACAGATAGTGCACGCACCATGACTGTTTCACTCAAAGCCCTCACAGACCACACGCTGGTGACAGACAACGAGACGCTGGCGCACTTGTGCGAACTTTGGCGCGCGGTGCCCATTCTTGCCCTCGATACCGAGTTCATTCGTGTCGATACTTTCCACCCACGTCTCGGACTCATACAAGTCTGCGATGGACACACCAATTATCTGCTCGACCCTCTGAGCATCACACAGTGGGCCCCTCTGCAGTCCGTTCTCGTGGCGCCGAACGTACTCAAGTCTCTGCACTCGTGCTCCGAGGATCTTGTGGTGTTCAAGGAGTTTTTCGGCATAGTGCCGACTCCGTTGTTCGACACTCAACGGGCTGCTGCGTTTCTGGGCTTCGGCTTCAGCATCAGTTACCAGAACCTGGTGAAAGAGGTACTGGGACTCGAAGTCAGCAAGGATCAGACGCGCTCGGACTGGCTGCAGCGACCTCTCAGTGCCGAGCAGCTCGCCTACGCCGCGCTCGACGTGGCGTGCATGCCGCAGATGACGGCCTACCTGCAGGAACGCCTTGCCTCGACTGGTCGCACGGAGTGGGCGCGGCAGGAGTTCGAGCAGATGGTGCAGAATGCCTCTGTCGAGAGTGGCGTCGAGGAATGGAATCAGTATTACCTGGGGCTTGGCATGTCCTGGCGTCTGGGTCCCCAGCAACTGGCGACACTGCAGCGACTTTGCGCCTGGCGGGAGCGCGTGGCTCGCAGCAAGAACAAGCCGCGCAGCTGGATCGCGCGTGACGCTGACTTGATCGCGCTGGCGGAGCGTCGGCCTGCCTCGCTGTCAGAACTGCAGAAAATTCCGGAATTGCCACGCCAATTGCAACAACGCTTTGCCCAGGATGTACTGCAACTCATTGCAGCCCCCCATATTGGCGAGCTTCCCACGGCGCAGTTGCTGGATCAGCCGCTGACCACTGCGCAGCGCACCCTATTGAAAAGGCTGCAGGAAAAAGTGGCTGAAATCGCCGCTTCACTGGGCATCGCGTCAGAAGTTCTTGCCCGCAAGAAGCAATTGCAGGAGCTGCTTCTTGCGTCCACGGCGGCAGGCCATCTGGTGTGGCCCCAGCTGATGCAGGGCTGGCGGCACGAACTGCTGGGCGAGGCGTTCGCCGCGATCGTGCAGCTGAAGGAGAAGCCGCATGACTGAACGATTCTGGGAGTTGCCCCTGGAGCAACTCGACAGAGCGCAGTGGGAAGCCCTGTGCGATGGTTGCGGCCGCTGCTGTCTCAAGAAACTCATCGACACGACGACGGAGCAGGTGCATTACACGCGTGTTGTGTGCCGTTACCTGGATCAGAACAAGTGCCGCTGTCAGGCCTACAGCCGACGCCAGAAGCTGGTGCCGGACTGCCTGGTGCTGACGATGGAGAATCTGCCGCAATTGCACTGGATTCCCGACACCTGCGCTTACCGTCTGCGCTTGGAAGGCAAGCCGCTGCCCGCGTGGCACCCTCTGCTGACGGGCAATCGCGACGCCATGCGGGCGCAGCAGATCAGCGTGACAGGCAAGGTGGTTTCCGAGGAGTATGTGCATGAGGACGGACTTCAGGAACACATCATTCGCTGGGTGAGCGCGGCATGCTAGACATCTACGACTACATCATTGGCTGGGCCATCTACATCGCCTGCGGAATCGTGTGTTACACGATCTTCCATCGGTTCACCGGCCTGATCCGCTTCAAGCCGCTGGCCCATTCCCTGCGTGCCATCCTGCTGGCGGTGATGTTCACGCCCTGGTATGTCAGTCCGGACAGCAATCTGCTGGCGCCAGCATTGATGGTGGTCCTGCTCGACATGGTGACGGAAGGTGGCACGGCATTCGTGCGCGCCCTGGTGCCGCTCAGCATGTCGATAACGGGAGCGGTGGCCATCGCCCTGTTCCTGCGGATCATCAGGCGACTCATTCGGGGTTGAATCGATTGCAAGCTTCAGACGTAACGGAGAGCAAGACCATGTCAGACGTGCAGCCCAGTGAATTGACCGGTGATCTTGACCCGAGACGTTTCACGCGCGTGCCCCAGGTTTACGAACACGCCTTCCAGACTTACGGCAGTCGCCCGGCGTTCACGGCGCTGGGACACACGCTGAGCTTCGAAGAGCTGCAGCGCCACAGCGACGCCTTCTGCCAGTTCCTGCTGGCCCAGCCGCAGCTTCAGCCTGGTGACAGGATTGCACTGCAGTTGCCCAATATCCTGCAGTTCCCCGTCGCGGCACTCGGCGCGATGAAGGCCGGTCTGGTGCTGGTCAACACGAATCCGCTCTACACCGCGCGCGAGATGGCGCATCAATTCAAGGATTCCGGGGTCAAGGCCATCGTCATCCTCGCGAATTTCTGCGACAAGCTGGAGCATGTGCTGCCTGAGACCGACATCCAGCTGGTCATCGTCACGGAGCTGGGTGACATGCTGCCCGGTCTGCGCAGACTGGCGATCAACCTGGGCGTGCGCTATGTGAAGAAGCTCGTGCCTGCCTACCGACTGCCCCGTGCGATTGCGTGGCGCGCAGTCGTGTCTACTGGTCACACGAATGCACCCGTTGCGTCCCGGGATTCGGGCACCGACACGGCCATCATCCTGTACACCGGCGGCACCACCGGCGTGGCCAAGGGAGCGATGCTCACCCATGCGAATCTGCTGGCCAACATGATGCAGTTGCGTGCAGTCAGCAAGGTGGTGATCAAGGATGGGGCGGATACCATCATCGGGCCGCTGCCGCTGTATCACACCTATGCCTTCATGTTTCATTGCCTGACCATGATCGTTGCAGGCAATCACACGGTGCTGGTCCCCAATCCCCGCGACATCGACGGCCTGATCGCCCTCATGCGCAAGGTGAGAGCCAATGGCTTTGTGGGCATCAACACCCTGTACCTCGCCCTGTGTCGTCACAAGGACATCGGCAAGGTGGATTTCAGCGACATGCGCTTCGCCGGAGCAGGGGGCATGGCGCTGACCGTGAATGTCGCCAACGAATGGACCCGCATCACGGGATGCGAGGTGTTCGAGGGCTACGGTCTGACAGAATGCTCGCCTGTTGTGACGGTCAATCGTCCTGGCAAGGTCAAGCTCGGCACCGTGGGTCCCGCAGTGCCCGATACGCAGTTGCAGGTGGTGGATGACGCCGGCAGGGTGGGAGGCGTCGGCGACAAGGGCGAGCTCTGGGTGCGCGGCCCGCAGGTGATGAAAGGCTATTGGCAGAATCCGCAGGCGACGGCCGAGGCGATAACGCCGGAAGGCTGGTTCAAGACCGGCGATTACGCCACCATCGACGCTGACGGTTACGTTCGCATCGTCGATCGCAAGAAGGACATGGTGATTGTGTCCGGTTTCAATGTATTCCCGAGCGAGGTGGAGGAAGTGGTCAATGCCCACCCTGGCGTGTTCGAGTGCGCCGTCATCGGTGTGCCGAGCGATCGCACGGGCGAAGCCGTCAAACTGTTCGTCGTGGCGCGTGACCCTGCGCTGAATGCCGAAGCGATGGAGGCCTACTGCCGGGAAAATCTGACCGCCTACAAGGTTCCTCGCGAGATCGTGTTCGTGAAGGATCTGCCAAAGTCGAACGTGGGCAAGATCCTGCGACGCGAACTGCGCGAGCAAGAGCTGGCGCATCGCAAGGTGGCGGGCGGGCGTTGAGGCGCCTCAGTGCCCGCCCGCGACTCCCGTTCACGACAGCAGGAAACCCCGCCCGTGCAGGACACCATGGAATCTCAGCTGCAGACCTGTGCCACCCGAGACAGACATCGTTTGTCCACGCTGCTGCGACAACTTCGACGCACCCGACCTGAAGCGCAGCAGTACGCCGCGCTCGAGCAGAAGCTGCGGGAAGGCATCACGGCCTCGCAGGGGTTGACGCAGGCGCGTACACGCTTGGTCCCGTCAATAAGCTACCCAGAAAATCTCCCTGTCTCGGAACGGCGTGCCGATATTGCCGCAGCCATTCGCGAGCATCAGGTGGTCGTCGTCGCTGGCGATACCGGCTCTGGCAAGACCACCCAGCTGCCCAAGATCTGTCTGGAACTGGGGCTGGGCGTGCGTGGCATGATCGGCCACACGCAGCCTCGGCGTCTGGCGGCCCGCGCCGTCGCCACGCGTATCGCGGAAGAACTTGCCGTTCCGCTTGGCGGCGTTGTCGGCTACCAGGTGCGTTTCGCGGACAACACCAGCGCCGACACGCTGGTCAAGCTCATGACTGATGGGATACTGCTGCAGGAAATTCAGCACGATCCCTACCTCACTCGCTACGAAGTCCTGATCGTCGATGAGGCGCACGAGCGCAGCCTGAACATCGATTTCCTGCTCGGCTGCCTGTCACAGCTGCTGCTCAAGCGCCCCGATCTCAAGCTCATCATTACCTCCGCCACGATCGATGTGGAAAAATTCTCGGCACACTTTCGCAATGCGCCTGTCGTGTCGGTGGCCGGTCGCACCTATCCGGTGGAGATTCTGTATCGTCCGGTCGCAGAGGCAGAAGAGCAGGGCGAGGATGTCCTGGCGCAAGCGATCATTGACGCGCTGCGCGAAATCGAGCACATCGAGGGCGGTACGCCCCCCAGCTTGCGTGACGTGCTGGTGTTCCTCAGTGGCGAACGCGAGATTCGCGATGTGGCGCTGGCCCTGCGCAAGGCGCAGTTGCGCCATACCGAGATACTGCCGCTTTACGCCCGACTGACGCCTGCCGAGCAGCAGAAGATTTTCCTGCCCATGAAAGGGCGCAAGGTCGTGCTGGCCACCAATGTAGCAGAGACGTCCCTCACGGTGCCGGGGATCGCCTATATCATCGATTCCGGTCTGGCACGCATCAGTCGTTACAGCGTGCAGAGCAAGGTGCAGCGTCTGCCGATCGAACCCGTTTCCCAGGCCAGTGCCAATCAGCGGGCAGGGCGTTGCGGGCGCGTGGGCCCAGGGGTGTGCTTTCGCCTGTATTCAGCGGAGGACTTTGTCGCGAGGCCACCGTTCACCGAACCGGAAATCCAGCGCACGAATCTGAGCGCGGTGATTCTGCAGATGCTGGCCCTGGGCCTGGGCGATATCGACGAATTTCCGTTTCTCGACAAGCCAGACCGACGCGCCATCAACGACGGGCTGAAGCTGCTGCAAGAGCTCGGGGCGTTGGATGACCAGCGACAGATCACCCATGCCGGCAGGCTGCTGGCTGCGCTGCCAGTGGACCCCAGGCTTGGCAGCATGCTGATCGAAGCCGATGCGCGACGCTGCCTGCAGGAGCTGTTGATCATTGTCAGCGCCCTCAGCGTCCAGGACCCGAGGGAGTTTCCGGCGGACATGAAGCAGGCCGCGCGGGAAAAGCATGCACTCTTCGCTCACAAGGAATCTGACTTTCTGTCCTGGATTCTTCTGTGGTCCGAGTTCGAGAAGCAGCGTCAGGCACTGAGCAATTCCGCGCTCAAGGACTATTGTCGCCGGCATTTTCTCTCTCCAATGCGCATGCGCGAATGGCGCGAGACACATCGGCAATTGCACCTGACCTGTCAGCAACTCGGCTTCAGGGAGAATCGCAGGGCCGATGTGGCAGTGCAGGAGCAGGAACTCGATTACGAAGCCATTCACCGTGCCATCATCCGCGGCTCCCTGAATCAGATTGGCGTGAAGACGGAAGATGGCCTTTATCTTGGCACTCGCGGACGCAAGTTCGCCTTGTTTCCAACGTCCACACTCGCGCGTCGGGGCGCGAAGTGGCTGGTCACAGCGGAACTGATGGAGACCAGTCGTCTTTACGCCACACTGGCAGCCAGCATCCAGCCGGAATGGGTGCTGGACGCCGCCGCTGGATTGTTGCGGCATGAGTACTCGGAACCACACTGGGAGAAGAGCAGGGGACAGGTGATGGCGTGGGACAGGATCAGCCTGTTTGGCCTCACGCTCATCGAACGCAAGCGCGTCGCCTATGCGGCGATTGACCCCGTGGCCTCACGCGAGATATTCCTGCGTGAAGGACTTGCGGCCATGCAACTGGACACGCGGGCGCCATTTCACCGACACAACCTGGCTCTGCTGGCAGAGATTCGCAAGGAAGAGGAAAAACTGCGTCGACCGGAGATCATGCTCAGTGAAGAGCGGCTGCACGACTTCTTTGCCAGTCGCATTCCACCGGGCATCTGTGACACTCGCTCTCTCGAGAACTGGGCGCGACGACAGCAACAGCAGCATGGCAAGAGCGGTCTGGAATTGAGTCGGGAGGATCTGGTGGCGAACGAGGTCACCGAGAAGCTCAGACTCGAATTTCCGGACAAGCTGGCGGTGAAGCAGAATCAGCTGAGCATTGCTTACCGATTCGAGCCGGGGGTGCAGGGCGATGGGGCAACGGTTGATGTCCCGCTGGACATCCTGGCGATGATGACCCAGGTCGATCTCGACTGGGCCGTTCCCGGCACGCTGGCCGAGCGCAGCACGCTGGCCATGAAGCATCTGCCGAAGCATTTGCGCAAGCAGTTCGTTCCCTTGCCTGATTTCATCGAGGGCTTTCTGCGCTGGCACGCTGACAGCGCCAGGGACAAGTCGCCCACGGGTCTCCTGCAGCGCCTCTGTGAGTATGCGCGCGTGTCCAGAGGGATACGTCTGGACGAGAAGGACTTTGACCTCCAGGCGCTGCCGGCGCACCTGCAACCCTGGATTCGCGTGCTGGACGAGAACGGCGGGGCACTGGCGTGCAGCCAGTCGCTTGCCGATCTGCAGAAGCAATTCGCGCCAACAGCCGTCACCTCGCTCTCAACCGAAACCACTCATGCGATGGAAGTGCAAGGGCTCAAGGACTGGAGTTTTGGCGAACTTCCAGAGTCTGTGCTGTGTAATCCAAACACCGGCTTCAGACGTTATCCTTCGCTAGTGGACAAGGAGGATTCAGTCGCCCTGATCCTGCAGGATGACCAGGCCATTGCCGAACGGCTTACCCGTCAAGGTCTGTGTCGCCTGGCGTGCATTCGCAGCCCGCAGCAGAAAACGCTGATACAGAATCGGTTGAAGGCGTTCTCAGGCAAGTTGACGGTGCTCGCTCTGCATACCCCGGTCGAGATTCAGCGCGAAGGACTCAATCTGATCGTTCGCGAGGCGTTCGATCTCGAGAATTGTCGGATTCCGCGCAACCGCGATGAATTCGAGAAGCTGCTCATGCAGGGCAAGCCGCGCTTGCTGGAAGTCACAGGTCGTTTCGAAACCTTGCTCACCCGCATCATCGACCTGCATTTCGATGTCAATCGGCGTCTGGCAGGTCTGAACGGGAAGCCTCTCGAGCCCGCGGCAAACGACATTCGGCAGCAATTGCAGGCCATGCTGTATCCCGGCTATCTCGAGAAGACACCGGCAACTCAGCTGTCGGAGCTGCCGCGCTATCTGCAGGCCATCCTTGTGCGCTTGGACAAGCTCAGCGGCAATCTGACACGGGACACGGAATCTGCGAACGTGCTGAAGCGCTTGACTGCCCGCCGTCAGGGCATCCTGGCACGATGTCCGGAATCGGCCCGGGAGCAGGATGACAGCCGGTGGTTGCTGGAGGAATTGCGGGTTTCATTGTTCGCCCAAGCACTGGGAACGCGCATTCCCGTTTCCGAGAAGCGAGTGGACAAGGCTTTGGACGAATTGGAACGGCTTTGCGGTCAGCGTTGAACCCTGGCCGGCAATGTGCCAATAGGCCTTCCATGACGAGAAGCGCTTCCACTTGCCACATTGTGCGCTGCAACACGGGTGCCGCGAGCTTGAAATGACACAATCAGACCGCATCAAGCAAGCGGGAACGCCCTGTTCACGGGGGCGACGCCCGGCTGTCGGGGGAGATAAAATGCCTTGACGGCTAGGAACTGCAGTAGCCATGGCGCATAATGCGCGCCGAATTGTGACATGAACACCAGGAACGAGAATTACGTGGTCAAGATCGTGCGAAACCTCCTGCTGCTTCCCGCGCTTCTGTGCAGCACAAGTGTGCTTGCCAATGATCCCTGGGAAGCCACCAACATGCGCGTCTACCAGTTCAACAAGTTGGTGGACGGCTGGTTTCTGCGCCCTGTTGCTGTGGCCTACAACAATGGCGTTCCTGCGATCGTGCGTCAGGGCGTCGGCAATTTCTTCAGCAATATCGACGATGTCAACGTGCTGGCCAACAATGTCCTGCAGCTGAAACTGCAGGATGCCGTCACGGACTCCGGTCGGTTGCTCATCAATACCACTGTGGGGATTGTGGGAATCATTGACGTTGCCTCATCGGTCGGACTTGCCAAGAACGAAGAGGACTTCGGGCAGACGTTCGGGCGCTGGGGAGTGGGGGCGGGGCCGTACGTGGTGCTGCCTTTCTTCGGACCAAGCTCCGTCCGCGACTCATTCGGTCTGGTGCTCGATACCCTGTTCAATCCCATCCAGTATCACAAGGATGAATCCACTCGGCACTCCCTGATCGCCCTGGGCTTGCTCGATGATCGCGCGTCCGTTCTGTCCATGGAGAATCTCATCTCCGGCGACGAATACCTCTTTGTGCGGGAAGCCTATCTGCAGCAGCGGGAGTACCTGGTGAACGATGGGGCCTATGTCGACGACTTCGACGACTACTGATCCTGCGGCATGGTCGAGGCCTTGACGGCAAGCTTGGTTCTTATGAAATCGCTGTGACGAACGTGCACAAGGTCGGCAATCCGGCGAATGATGTGGTCCTCATGCCGATCGATGTGCTTGTCCGCAAAGGCGATCTGCCAAAGATTCTCCACCAGTTGCACCCGTTCCTCATACCCGTAGCTCGCATTGATCAGACTGGTGAATTCATAGAGTGACGTGGCATGGTGAGAGGCATCCTCAGCCAAGGCCATGATTTGCTCAAGCTGCTTGGTGTCCAGCTTGAACCTGTCCTGCAAGACCTGCATCAGGGCATCAAGCTCTCGTCGGTCGACAGTCGTGTCCGACTTGAGGACCTCGAACATCAGAGCCGCACTCGCCAGTGGCAACCGAGCTTCCCGGGTCGTGTGCGAGCTGTTGGCATCAATTTGCAGGTTTTTCTCGAAAAACTTTCTGATGCTGGAAATCATTCTGCGCAATCCTCGTCTGCATTGCTCCACGCGTATTCAGTGACTTTGCCCATGGCATCCTCCAGCACACTCAGTCCGGCATTCCGGCGCCAGGCATTCTCGCTCAGGTGTCGTCGAAAGGCCTTGCCCCCTGGCACTGCATGGAAGATTCCCAGAATGTGACGCGTCATGTGCTGCAGAGACGTGCCTGCGTCCAGCTCGCGTTCAACATAGGGCAGAAAGTCCCGCAAGACATCCATTCTGGAATCAACGTTGCGCTTTTGGCCATAGAGCCGTGCATCGACGTCACTGAGGAGCCAGGGGTTGTGGTAGGCCTCGCGACCCACCATGACACCATTGACCTGTGACAGCATCTCTTGCGCCTGTTCCAGTGTGCGAATGCCGCCGTTGATGACGATCGGCAAGTCTGGAAAGGCTTGCTTCATGCGATACACACGCGGGTAATTCAGCGGAGGAACCTCGCGATTCTCCTTCGGGCTGAGCCCTTCAAGAATCGCGATTCTGGCGTGGATTATCAGCACATCACAGCCTGCATCACGCACATGGCCAACGAAGTTCTCGAGAAAATCATCGGAATCGAGCGCGTTGATCCCGGTGCGACATTTCACGGTGACGGGGATGTTGACGGTGCGCTTCATGCTCTGCACGCATTCGGCCACAAGGCGGGGATCGGCCATCAGACACGCGCCAAAGCGCCCCGACTGCACGCGGTCGCTGGGGCAGCCAACATTGAGATTGATTTCATCGTAGCCGGCTTCGGCCCCCAGCATGGCACAGCGTGCAAGTTCCTCTGGGTTGCTGCCTCCCAACTGCAGCGCAACCGGATGCTCCGCAGCGTCAAAAGCCAGGTGGCGCTTAACATCGCCATGCAGCAGGGCGCCGGTGGTGACCATCTCTGTGTAGAGTCGGGCGTGACGACTCAAAAGGCGCAGGAAATAGCGCTCGTGACGGTCAGTCCAATCGAGCATGGGGGCAACGCAGAAGCGATGGGTGTTGAAATCTGGAGTCATCTTGAGGCTGTTCACGGAGCGGTGACGAGCGGATGATCTTAATGGTTTGCGTGAATCAGCGATAGCGTATAATCCCGCTCGACTAGCGCATAAGCGCGCCCCTTTTCATTTTCACTCTTTCTTGCCACGGATCATTCATGCTCAAGGTTAGAACGCGCATTGCCCCATCGCCCACGGGCGATCCCCACGTCGGTACAGCTTATATCGCACTTTTCAACCGATGCTTCGCACATCAGCATGGTGGAGAGTTCATCCTTCGTATCGAGGACACGGACCAGGTGCGCAGCACGGCGAAATCCGAGGCGGATATTCTTGCGGCGCTGCGCTGGCTGGGTCTCAGCTGGAGTGAGGGGCCGGATGTCGGCGGCCCCTGCGGCCCGTACAGGCAGAGTGAGCGAAGTGCTTTGTACAGCGAGGAAATCAAGACATTGCTGGACAGCGGCCACGCCTTCCGTTGCTTCTGCACGGCAGATCGTCTCAACGCGCTGCGTGCGCAGCAGATGCAGGACAAATCAGCGCTGGGCTACGATGGACATTGTCTCAGGCTGTCCCAGGAAGAAGTCTCAGCGAGTCTGGAGCAGGGCGTCGAGCATGTCATCCGCATGCGCATTCCTGAAGAGGGTGACTGCGTATTCCACGACATGCTGCGTGGGGAAATCCGGATTGCCTGGCAACAGATCGACATGCAGGTACTGATCAAATCCGATGGCTTGCCTACCTATCACTTCGCCAACGTCGTCGATGATCATCACATGCAGATCAGCCATGTGATTCGAGGTGAGGAATGGATCAACTCCACACCAAAGCACCTGCTCCTGTATCAATATTTTGGGTGGACACCACCCACGTATTGCCACATGCCCTTGCTGCGCAATCCTGACAAGAGCAAGCTCAGCAAGCGCAAGAATCCGACCAGCATCAATTATTACAGGGACATGGGGTACCTTCCTCAGGCGGTCGTCAATTACCTGGGCCAGATGGGCTGGACTATGCCGGATGGGCGTGAGGTCTTCACCGTAGCGGAAATGACGTCTGCCTTCGATCTCTCTCGTGTCTCGCTCGGTGGCCCGGTCTTCGACGTCGACAAGCTGACTTGGCTCAACGGGAAGTATCTTCGTGAGCAGGTCAGCGATGAGGACTTCATCGCGCTGTACCGTGACTGGGCCTTTGCGCCGCACAAAGTGGCGCGGATCGTTCCGTTGCTCAAGGATCGTGTCGACAGGTTCACGGACGTGGCCCCGCTGGCCGGTTTCTTTCTGGCAGGGTTGCCTGCGATTGATGCAAGTTCATTTGCCCACAAGTCTCTGGATGCCGAAACGCTCAAGCGGATTCTCCAATTCACCTTGTGGAGCTTCGAGAGCATGCGCGGTTTCTCGCGCGATGATATCGAACACACCTGCACGTCGCTGGCCGCGAGAATGGAGCTCAAGATCAGGGACTTCCTCTTTCCTCTGTTCGTTGCCATCTCCGGCAAGGCCGTGTCGACATCGGTGGTGGACTCCATCAGCATTCTGGGTCTGGACATCACACGCGCCAGATTGCGGCACGCCATCACGGTGTTGGGGGGCATTTCCAACAAGGAAGCGAAGGTGCTGGAAAAGGATTTTCAGCAGTTCGGCGGGATCAGTGACTAATCGTTGACAGGTCCAGGATCGGTGCTTAGAATGCGCGGACTTTGAACGACGGCCCAATTGTTGTTCGTTCAAATCCCGCAGACATGGGGTCTTAGCTCAGCTGGGAGAGCGCAACGCTGGCAGCGTTGAGGTCATCGGTTCGATCCCGATAGGCTCCACCAAATTTCCTTGCATACCTTCTAATTGTTGATACCTGGAATGCCTTCTCATTGAAGGCACCCAGTGCTGCACGCCATGGTGCAGCACTGGGTTACGGTGCTTCACTTACCCGGATAATCGCGTCGCGCATGGCCTGTATAAAGCTGACGTGGACGTCCGATCTTGTAGGGATTGCTGATCATTTCATTCCAGTGTGATACCCAGCCAGGCGTCCTGCCCACGGCGAATATCACGGTGAACATGGAGGTCGGTATGCCGATCGCTTTCAGTATGATGCCTGAATAGAAATCAACATTCGGATACAGTTTGCGCTCGATGAAGTACTCGTCTTCCAGCGCGATCTTTTCCAGTCGTCGGGCAATGCGGAACAGCGGATCGTTCTCTACGCCGAGTTCAGCGAGCACCTCATCGCAAATCTTGCGCATCACCTTGGCCCTCGGGTCGAAATTCTTGTAGACCCGGTGACCGAAGCCCATCAGGCGGAATGGGTCATTCTTGTCTTTCGCACGTTTGATGAATTCCTCGATGCGAGATTCATCGCTAATTTCGTGGAGCATGTTCAGAACGGCTTCGTTGGCGCCGCCATGTGCAGGTCCCCAGAGTGCGGCGATGCCAGCAGACACGCAGGCGAATGGATTTGCTCCCGTCGAGCCGGCCAGACGCACGGTGGAGGTCGACGCATTCTGCTCGTGATCAGCGTGCAGAAGGAAAATGGTGTCCATTGCCTTGGCCAGTATGGGGCTGACCTTTGGCTCCTCGCAGGGAGTGCTGAACATCATGTGCAGGAAATTCTCTGCGTAACCAAAGTCGTTGCGTGGGTACATGAATGGCTGGCCGATGGCATGCTTGTAGCACATTGCGGCGATAGTCGGCATTTTCGCAATCAGTCTGTGGGCTGATATCCGGCGATCCTCTTCCTTCGTGATGTCGACCGAATCATGATAGAAAGCCGAAAGCGCTCCGACCACTCCAACCATGATGGCCATCGGGTGCGCATTGATGGGAAAGCCCTTGAAGAACTCGCAGAGCTTCTCGTGCACCATGGTGTGGTAGCGGATATCGTTCTCGAAATCGGCTTTCTGTGCAGGGTCCGGCAATTCCCCGTTCAGCAAAAGGTAGCAAGTCTCGAGGTAGTTTGATTTTTCGGCCAGTTGTTCAATGGGGTAGCCCCTGTGCAGCAGGACCCCCTGATCGCCATCGATGTATGTGATTCGGGATTCGCAGGATGCCGTGGACATGAAGCCAGGGTCATAGGTGAAGTACCCCTTCGCAGTCAGTCCGCCAACATCGATCACCTCGGGGCCGATACTGCCCGCCAGGACGGGCAGGTCGATGCTGTCCTTGAGTCCTTCCAATGACAGATTGGCTGTTTTCTTGTTCATCTGTAGCTCCTGGCAATACTGAGTCTTGTAGAGTGCGTCATGTGACGCCAGTGAGATTCCTGCGGAATTGTCTGTGCTGCATGTCGAGCGCAGTCATTGCGCTGCGGGAAATTGATTCGCGGGGCATTTTAGCAATGGCAAGCGCTTGAGAGTCAAGACAATTGCCCCACCGCGGCGATAGTGACAAGTTATTGTCATCATGCAGCGAAAAGAGGGTGGTTTTATTGTATTCCACGGCTCAGAGGACTATACTCCCCGCCCAAGTTACGCGGGCAGGAATTGCAAGTGTAATCAAACAGATCGGTGGCAAAGCGACCGACCATCCTCCCTAAACGCGCCCTCATGCGCCTCATGGAAATGTAGATTCTGTGAACGACAAGCGACCCAAGAACCTCGAACTTTCGACGATCCGATTTCCCCTGCCAGCCATCACTTCGATTCTGCATCGCATATCCGGCGTGTTCATCTTCGCCGGGGTAGGTGTGCTTCTGTGGCTGTTCAGCGAATCACTGAGCTCTGCCGAAGGCTTCGCCCGAACGGTACAGTGGCTGGACATGCCGCTGGTCAAACTGGTGGTGTGGGCGATTGTGGCGGGATTGATCTATCACCTTGTAGCCGGCGTCAAGCATCTGGTCATGGATCTCGGGATCGGCGAGACCCTATCCGGGGCGCAGGCGGGGGCTCGACTGGTACTCATCATTTCCATCATCGCAATAGTGCTTGCAGGAGTATGGCTGTGGTAACAAACGTCAC
>CAYQBR010000004.1:0-31644 GCA_964415735.1 uncultured Klebsiella sp.
GCGTGGACTGGTTCGAACTCATCACCGAGAACTATCTCGCCCCCGGCGGGCGCCCAAGGGAAGTGCTGCGCCGCGTGCGCGAGCACTACCCCGTGGTGCTGCACGGGCTGTCCTTCAATGTCGGCACCCGCGAAGCGCCCGACTACACCTACCTGGCGCAACTCAAGCAGCTGATCCGCGAGGTGGAACCCGCCTGGGTCTCCGATCATCTGTGCTGGACCGGCCTGCACGGCTACACCTCCCACGACCTGCTGCCGATCGCCTACACCGAGGAGAACCTCGTCCACGTGGCCGAGAAGGTCAGCCGCATCCAGGACTTCCTGGGCCAGACCATCGTGCTGGAGAACCCGTCCGTGTACATCGGCTTTCGCAGCGACACCATGACGGAGCCACAGTTCATCAATGCCCTGGTGCAGCGCACCGGCTGCGAGATCCTGCTGGACGTGAACAATCTCTATGTGTCCGGCTTCAACCTGGGCTTCGACCCGCGCGCCGGCCTCGAGGCCCTGAACCCGGCAGCGATCCGTCAGTTCCACCTGGCGGGCCACACGCACAACACCACCCACATCATCGACACCCACGACCACCCGGTGTGCGACGAGGTCTGGGACTTGTACGAACACGCCTGCCGCCGCTTCGGCCCCGTCGCCACCCTGCTGGAGCGCGACGATCGCATTCCGCCGTTCGACGAGCTGCTGGTCGAACTCGCGCAGGCCCGCGCGCTGCAGGCGCGTGCGCTGGCGAGTCGGCCCGCATGAGCTGGGAAGAGGAACAGGCGCGCTTCTGGCAGTGGATCACGCGGCCGCAGGACCTGCAGCAGGACGCCGACGCGATAGCCGCCCTGCTCGCGCCGCACAGCCGACTGAGCCAGGCCGAGGCGCTGTCGATCTACAACAACGCCTACCACCAGCGTCTGGTGGAAGTCTCCAGCGCGATCTTCCCCGTGCTGTTCCACACCCTGGGCAGGACGCTCTACAGCCAGTTGTGGATCGCCTACATGGGCGAGCACCCGCCGCGCAACGGCCCGATCAACCGGGTGGGCGACGAGCTGCCGGCCTTCCTGCGCGCTCATCCGCAGTTCCGCGAGCTGCCCGCGGTGGCCGACATCGCGCAGCTGGAGAGCCTGCTCAATTCGCTCTTCGATGTCGTCGACGAGGCTCCGTACACTCTCGCCCTGCTGCAGCGGCTGCCCGAACAGGACTGGCCCACCCAGCGCTGGCAGGCGAAGCAGGACTGGGCCCTGTTGCAGACGCGCTTCGATCTGGAGACCTACTGGCGGCAGATCCAGGCCCACATCCAGGCCGGCGGCGAACCCGGGGCGGCCGACGCCCGCATCACTCTGCTGCCGGACGTCGACCCGCGCTTTCCGAACCTGCTCGTGTTCCGCCGTGACCAGCGCATGCAGTTCCAGAGCATCCGACCCGCCTTCGGCCTGTTCCTGCAGGGCATCCAGCGCGGCGAGCCCTTTGCCGTCCTGTGCAGCACCCTTGCCGAGAGCTTCCCGGAGCAGGACATTCCCTCCCTCAGCCTGAGCCTGCTGCTGCGCGCCATCGACCTGGCATTGCTGCGCGCCGAGGCGCCGCCGCCGGCATGACAAGCCTTGTCCGCGGCCCCCGCTTGGTGCTATCTTGCCGGCCCTCGGATTTGCAATTGCAAGCTCCTGATAAATAAACAAATACTGACACCCCCGCAGAGGTGTTCGCACCCCGGCTCCGCACTGGGCTGCCACGAAGGCTCGACACGTGTCCCATTTGCCCAGACTCCTGAAACTTCTCAACACTGCCGCCCGCTACGGCCTCGACGACATCTCCCCGGCCGTGCGTCCGGCCGGCCTCGCCCGCGTGCTGTTCGGCCTGTGGAGCCTGCCCTGGCGCCTGCATCCCGCCCGGCGCCTGGCGCCCGAGGTGCGCCTGCGCCTGGCCCTGGAGGAGCTGGGCCCGATCTACATCAAGTTCGGCCAGCTGCTGTCCACGCGCCGCGACTTCCTGCCCACCGAACTGGCCGATGAACTGCAGTCCCTGCAGGACAATGTGCCTGGCTTCACCAGCCCGAGCATCCAGCAGATCGTCGAGCAGACCCTGGGTCGCCCCTGGCAGGACGTGTTCAGCGAGCTGTCCACTGCCCCGCTCGCCTCGGCGTCCGTGGCCCAGGTCCACAGCGCACGTCTGCACAACGGCGACGAGGTCGTCGTCAAGGTCATCCGTCCGGGCATCGAGCGCACGCTGGAGCAGGACATCCGCCTGCTGAAATGGCTGGCCGGGTTGATCGAGAAACATCTGCCTCATGGCCGCCGCCTGCGGCCGCGCGAAGTGGTGAACGATTACGAGAAAGTGATCTTCGACGAGCTGAACCTGCTGGCCGAGGGCGCCAACGCCACCCAGCTGCGACGCAATTTCGAGCACTCGCCGCTGCTCTACGTGCCCAAGGTGTACTGGGAACACTCGCGCAGCAATCTGCTCGTGAGCGAGCGCATCCATGGCACGCCAGTGGCCGATGTCGCGGCGCTGAACGCACGGGGCGTCAACCTGAAGAAACTGGCCGAGCGCGGTGTGGAGATCTTCTTCACCCAGGTGTTCACGCACAGTTTCTTTCACGCCGACATGCACCCGGGCAACATCTTCGTGGCCCTGCACTCGCCGGAGAACCCGCAGTACATCGCCATCGACTGCGCCATCATCGGCTCGCTCAGCCGCAGCGACCAGCAGTATCTGGCGCGCAACCTGCTGGCCATCTTCCAGCGCGACTACCGCAAGGTGGCGCAATTGCACGTCGAGTGCGGCTGGGTGCCACGCGACACCCGCGTGCCCGAATTCGAGGCGGCCATGCGCTCCGTGTGCGAGCCGGTGTTCGAGAAGCCGCTCAAGGACATCTCCTTCGGCTATCTGCTGGTGCAGCTGTTCAAGACCGCCGGCCGCTTCAACATGGAGGTGCAGCCTTCCCTGGTGCTGCTGCAGAAGACGCTGCTCAATGTCGAGGGCCTGGGACGGCAGCTTTACCCGGAACTGGACCTGTGGACCACCGCCCTGCCCTTCCTGGAAGACTGGAACCGCCGCCGCATGCAGCCGGGCACGCTGTTCAAGGCGCTGAAGGAGAACGTGCCGGACTGGATCGAGCAACTGCCGCTGCTGCCCCAGCTGATGATCGACAATCTGAGTCAGGCGCGGGAGCTGAAGCAGCTCAACACGCATCTGCAGGAGCGCCTGCAGCAGGAGCACGCCGCGCGGGAAAGGCGTGCCGGCCGACGTCTGCAAGCGGGAATCGCCCTGCTGGCAGGCAGCGCCCTGAGCCTGCTCCCAGCGCTCCAGAGCCCCCTCGCCACTGCGCCAGGAGCCACAATTCTTCTGGCCTGCGGCGGACTTTACCTTTTGTGTTTTAGACGCTGACATTGCATACTAGCCGCCATGAAAGCAGCGGCGGAACCCACTTTGACAACATATTGGCTTGATCAGATCAAGTGGTCCGCAGAGGGTCTTGTCCCTGTTGTCGCCCAGGATCAGGCCACGGGCCGTGTGCTCATGCAGGCCTGGGTGAACCGCGAGGCGCTCAGCCTGAGCGTGACCGAACGCCGCGCCATCTACTGGTCGCGTTCGCGTGGCAAGCTGTGGCGCAAGGGCGAAGAATCCGGTCATGTGCAGCAGCTGCACGACATCCTGCTCGACTGCGACGGCGACGCACTGATCTATGTGGTGGACCAGGTGGGCGGCATGGCCTGTCACACGGGCCGCGCCAGCTGCTTCTACAGAAGGCTCGATGACAACAACGAATGGCAAGTGACCGACCCGGTCCTCAAGGACCCGCAGGCCATCTACGCGGGCAATGGCAGACATCATGGATGACGTCCTCACCCGTCTCGGGCAGATACTCGAAGAGCGCCGTCGCGCCAATGCCGACGACTCCTATGTCGCCAGTCTGCACCGCAAGGGCCTGAACAAGATTCTGGAGAAGGTCGGCGAGGAAGCCACGGAAACCATCATCGCCGCCAAGGATGTGCCGGGCGGGGGCGATCGTCAGGCGCTGGTGAACGAGACCGCAGACCTGTGGTTCCACTCCCTGGTGATGCTGAGTCACCTGGACCTCGGGCCGCAGGATGTGCTGCAGGAGCTGCAGCGACGTTTCAATATTTCAGGGCTGGCCGAAAAGGCTGCCCGGACACAGACTAAGTAAGCGTTCGACCCCTTTTTCAATGCCGCAGGTGTTGGGGGCGGATACACGGGAGGCAGTCATGGGTATCGGTGGTATCGGAATCTGGCAACTGGTCATCATTCTGGTGATCGTGGTCATGCTGTTCGGCACGAAGAAGTTGCGCACGCTGGGTTCCGACCTGGGCGGGGCACTCAAGGGCTTCAAGACAGCCATGAAGGACGACGACGTCAAGGACAGCGATGACGACGAAGTCGTCGTGAAGAAAGTGGCTGACAGCACCACCATGAAGTCCGAGAAGTCCGACGACAAGGCCTGATCCGCTCGCGCGTTCTTTCCTTTCCATTCACCCTGATGCCGGGCAGCGCACATGTTTGATATTGGTTTCATGGAACTGGTGCTGATCGCCGTCGTGGCCCTGATCGTCGTGGGGCCCGAGCGACTGCCCGGTGCCATCCGCACCACCACCCTGTGGATCGGGCGGGCCAAGCGCAGCTTCCAGCAGGTGAAGACCGAGATCGAACGCGAGATCAATGCCGACGAGATACGCCGGCAGCTGCACAATGAGTCCATCCTGGCGGGCATCGAGAAGGCGCGCAAACAGGCCGACTCGCTGGTCAAGAATGCCCGTCACGACATCGACGCCCTCGACAGCGAGATCAAAACCACTCTCAAGAGCGAGGAAGCAGCCCTGCGCGAGATCGCCGCGCGCGAGGAAGCGGCCCTGAAGTCCACGCCGGCACAAACACCTGCTGCACAAACATCTGCGGCACAACCTGCTCGCGAGACCCCGGCGGCCCCGGTGGACGATCCCTCGATCTACGATGAAGCGCCGCTGGAAGAGCAAGCCGGCACTGCCGAGACAGAACCGGCGCCAGCCGCCCCGGCAACGCCTGCCAAACCCGTGGAGGACTTCTACAACAACCCTCCCAGCGGCACCATTTCGCTGAAGGGCGGGGTCTACCGCGCCACCACCTCGCTGGACGACGAGACTGATTCAGGACGTCGGATATGAGTGACACGCCGGATCCCGCCAAGACGGCCGAGCTGACGCTGGTCGATCACCTGATTGAATTGCGCGACCGCATCATGAAGTCGCTGGTCTCGATCCTCGTGGTGTTCCTGTCGCTGTTCTATTTCTCGAATGACATCTACACCTTCGTGGCAGGCCCCTTGCTGGAAGTGTTGCCGGAAAACAGCGGCATGATCGCGATCGACCCGACCTCGCCGTTCTTCGCCCCGTTCAAGCTCACGTTCTTTGTCTCTCTGTGTCTGGCCGCTCCCTACATCCTCTACCAGCTGTGGTCGTTCATCGCGCCGGGGCTCTACAAGAACGAGAAGGAGATCGCCATTCCGTTGTTCGTGTCGAGCGTGGTGCTGTTCTACGCCGGCATCGCCTTCGCCTACTACGTCCTGTTCGGCTTCGTGTTCTCCTTCTTCGTCTCGGTGGCGCCGGAAGGCATCATGGTCACGCCGGACATCAACAGCTTCCTGAGCTTTGCGCTGGCGATCTTCTTCGCCTTCGGCATCGCCTTCGAGATTCCCATCGCCGTGTTCATCCTGATCTGGACGGGCATCCTCGAGCCGGAGGATCTGGTGGAGAAGCGCCCCTACGTGATCGTCAGCTGCTTCGTCATCGGCATGTTGCTGACCCCGCCCGACCCGTTCTCCCAGACAGTCCTGGCCGTCCCCATGTGGATGCTGTTCGAGCTGGGCATCTTCTGCGGCCGCTTCGCCAATCGCCGCGCGCAGGAGCGCGAACAGGCCGAGCAGCAGGCCGGCAAGTCCTGACGCCGGGCCGGCAGGCTCAGGCTGAACTCATACCCGCAGCATGAATGTCACCGGGCCGTCATTCTCCAACCCGATCTGCATGTCCGCCCCGAACACCCCGCTCACCATCCGGCACGGCTGACGCTGCGCCTGTTGCACCAGATAGTCGAACAGGGGCTCGGCCTCGGCTGGCGGCATGGCGGACGAGAAGCCCGGCCGCAGGCCTTTGTCCGTGGTGGCCGCCAGCGTGAACTGCGACACCAGCAGCCACTCCCCTTCGATATCGAGCAGCGAGCGATTCATGCGCCCTTCGGCGTCGGCGAACACCCGGTAGTTCAACACGCGGTGCAGAAGGCGGTCGGCCTTGGCCGTGTCGTCATCCTTTTCCACTCCCACCAGCACCACCAGGCCCTGGCCGATCTCGCCTCGCGTCTCGCCAGCGATGCGCAGTCTGGCCCAGGTCACACGCTGCAACAGAGCGATCACGCCACGGGCTCCTCACGCAGCAGGCGCAGCATGTCCTGGGTGGCACGGATCAGGGCATCGGTGATCCCGGGCTCGACGGCGGAATGCCCGGCATCGCGAATGATGAACAGCTCGGACTCGGGCCAGCGCTGGTGCAGCGCCGTGGCATTGTCCAGCGGACAGACGACATCGTAGCGCCCATGCACGATATAGCCCGGAATGCCGGCCAGACGGTCGGCATCGCGCAGGATCTGATCCGGCTCCAGAAACGCCTGGTTGACGAAGTAATGCGCCTCGATGCGCGCCAGCGCGAGCGCCACATGGGGGTCAGAGAACCGCTCCACCACATGCGGGTTCGGGCGCAGCGTGGAACAGCAGCCTTCCCAGACCGACCACAGCTTGGCCGCCGCCATGCGGGCGATCTCGTCCGTGCCCGTGAGGCGGCGGTGATAGGCGCCGATCATGTCGTGACGCTCCTGCTCGGGGATGTGGTGCCAGTAGTCCTGCCAGAAATCGGGGAACAGACGGCTGGCGCCGTCCTGGTAGAACCACTGCAGGTCCTTGTCCCGGCACAGGAAGATGCCACGCAGCACCAGACCGAGGACGCGCTCAGGGAAAGTCTCGGCATAGACCAGACTCAAGGTGGAGCCCCAGGAGCCGCCGAACAGCACCCATCTGTCAATGTGCAGGAACTCCCGGATCGCCTCCATGTCGGCCACCAGCGCCTGGGTGGTGTTGTGCTGCAGCTCGGCATGGGGCGTGGAGCGCCCGGCGCCGCGCTGATCGAAGACGATGATGTGGTAGTGCTCCGGGTCGAAATAGCGCCGACTGTTGCCGTCGGTGCCGCCGCCCGGGCCGCCGTGGACGAAGAGCACCGGAATGCCGGCCGGATTGCCGCACTGCTCCACGTGCAGGGTGTGCAGATCGGACACCGGCAGGCGATGAGTGGCGAAGGGTTTGATCTCGGGGTACAGAACCAGCATGAAGATTCCTCGGAACGATGACGTTGAGGCAATCTTAGGGGAGAACGGCGGGACTGGCGACAGTCTTGTGGGAACGGGTGAGCCCCGCTCCCACAAGCGTGCAGGACTCAGCCGCGGGCAGGACGATCGGCGCGCTTGCGCTCGCTCTCGGTCAGCAGTTTCTTGCGCAGACGGATGTGGTTCGGCGTGATTTCCACCAGTTCGTCATCCTCGATGAACTCCATGGCCTGCTCCAGCGTGTGCTTGATGGGCGGCGTCAGGATGATGTTCTCGTCGGTGCCCGAGGCGCGGATATTGGTCAGCTGCTTGCCCTTGGTCGGGTTGACCACCAGGTCGTTCTCGCGGCTGTGCAGACCGACGATCATGCCCTCGTAGACTTCGACGTTCGGCTCCACGAACAGGCGACCGCGCTCCTGCAGGGTGAACAAGGAATAGCCCAGGGTCTTGCCGCGCACCATGGACACCAGCACGCCGTTCTTGCGGGCGCCGATGTCGCCCATCTTCACCGGGCCGTAGTGATCGAACACGTGGTTCATCATGCCGGTGCCGGAAGTCATGCTGAGGAACATGGAACGGAAGCCGATCAGGCCACGCGTCGGGATGATGAACTTCAGGCGCACGCGGCCCTTGCCGTCCATCGTCATGTCCTGCAGGTCGGCCTTGCGCATACCCAGCTCTTCCATGACCGAGCCCTGATGCTGCTCGTCGCAGTCGATGACCAGCATCTCGTGCGGCTCCTGCTTGATGCCGTCGATTTCCTTCACGATCACTTCCGGGCGGGACACGGCCAGCTCGAAGCCTTCACGGCGCATGTTCTCGATCAGCACCGACAAGTGCAGTTCGCCGCGGCCGGAGACCTTGTACTTGTCGGGGGTGTCGCCCGGCTCGACGCGCAGGGCCACGTTGTAGATCAGCTCGCGTTCCAGACGATCCTTGATGTTGCGCGTGGTGACGAACTTGCCGTCCTGACCCGCGAAGGGCGAGTCGTTCACCTGGAAGGTCATGCTGATGGTCGGGCTGTCGACTGTCAGCGGCGGCATGGCCTCGACGTGATTCGGGTCGCACAGCGTGTCAGAGATGTTCAGCTTGTCGATGCCGGTGATGCAGACGATCTCGCCGGCGCTGGCCTCGTTCACGTCCACACGCTCCAGACCGAGGTGACTCTTCACCTGCAGGATCTTGCCCTTGCGCTGATTGCCTTCGCGGTCAACGATCACGACCTGGGAGTTGACCTTGGCCACGCCGCCGGTGACGCGGCCGATGCCGATGACGCCCACGTAGCTGCTGTAGTCCAGGGCACTGATCTGCATGCGGAACGGCGCCTCGAGAGACACGGGGGGCGGCGGCACGCGATCGATCACGGTCTGGAACAGCGGGGTCATGTCATCGGCCAGCTGGTCCAGCTCCAGACCGGCGAAACCGTTCAGCGCCGAGGCGTAGACCACGGGGAAATCGAGCTGCTCGTCGGTGGCGCCGAGACGGTCGAACAGATCGAACACCTCGTTCAGCACCCAGTCCGGACGGGCGCCGTCACGATCCACCTTGTTGATGACCACGATGGGTTTGAGCCCCTGGTCGAAAGCCTTCTGGGTCACGAAGCGTGTCTGGGGCATGGGGCCATCGACGGCGTCCACCAGCAGCAGCACCGAATCCACCATGGACATGACGCGTTCCACCTCGCCACCGAAGTCGGCGTGGCCGGGGGTATCGACGATGTTGATGTGGTAGCCGTTCCAGTTGATGGCGGTGTTCTTCGCCAGAATGGTGATGCCGCGCTCGCGCTCCTGATCATTGGAGTCCATGACGCGCTCCACCACCTTGCCTCGATCTTCCAGCGTCCCGGACTGCTGCAGAAGTTTGTCGACGAGCGTGGTCTTGCCGTGGTCAACGTGGGCGATGATGGCGATGTTGCGGATTTTCTCGATCACGAGCTGATGTCCTGTATGTGAGGGAAGCGGGGCCGGCTGGGCAAAAAGGCCGTGGAGTATACACCAGCGCCCGCGCGGCAAGCTACCCGACGAAGCGATAGCCCACGCCCGGTTCCGTTTCCAGATAGCGCGGGCTGGCGGGGTCATCGGCAAGCCGCGTGCGCAGACGACCCATGAGAATGCGCAGGTAGTGCGTATCCTCCAGATGCGCCTTTCCCCACACTTCAGTCAATAACTGCCGCTGCGTGACGATCCGCCCGCGATAGGACATCAACACCCGCAGCAGGTCGAACTCCTTGCGCGACAGACGCACGGGCTGCCCCTGCAGCAGCACCTGGCGCTGGGCAATGTCCACGCGCAGGTGGCCATCGTCAAACACCTCCGGCAGCACCTGCAGGTCACCCTGCTGGCGCAGCAGGTTGCGCACCCGAGCCAGCAGTTCCTGGATGCCGAAGGGTTTCACGACGAAGTCGTTGGCGCCGGCGTCCAGCGCCTGCACCTTCTCCGCCTCGCGATTGCGCACAGAAAGAATGATGATGGGCCCGGCATAGATCTCACGCAGTTGCAGCAACAACTGCTGGCCGTCCATATCCGGCAGTCCGAGGTCGAGGATGATCAAGCGCGGCGATTGCAGCACCGTCAGCTCCAGCCCCTTCTGCGCGGTGTCTGCCTCCAGCACCTCGTAGTGCTGGGCGCTCAGACCGATGCGCAGGAAGCGGCGGATCTGCGGTTCATCGTCGATCACGAGTATGCGGTTCATGTGCCCCCCTCGCCCAGCGGCAACAGGATCTGCAGCATGCAGCCGCTGCCCTGCGCCGGGGCCGTGATGCGCACCTGTCCGCCATGAGCACCGATCATGCCGCGACAGATCGCCAGCCCGAGCCCGGTGCCGGCCGCCCGACGATCACCCCGCTCGGCGCTGTGGAACATGCCGAACACGGCTTCGCGCTCGGATTCTGGAATACCAGGACCTTCGTCACTGATCTCGATGAGAAGGCCGGCATCGGGCTGTGTGCTCTGGCGGGCGCAGCGCAACAGGATGCGTCCGCCGGGCGGCGAGAATTTCAGGGCATTGTGCAGCACATTGAAGATCGCCTGTTCAATCAGCGCCGGATGCACACGCAACAGCGGCATGCCCGGCGCAAGGGACACCTCCAGACGCTGGCCGCTCACCAGCGGGCGCACTCGCTTCATCACGACATTGAGGATTTCCTCGATGCTGACCCAGCTGCGATCCAGCCGCAGTTCGCCCTGGCCGAGCCGGGTCATGTCGAGCAGGTTCTGGGTGTAATTGTCCAGCCGTGTGGCTTCGGCGAGCACGGATTCCAGCAACTCGTCCTGCTGCGCATGGCTCAATTCACTGCGCATTTCCAGCAGCGTCGTCGTGGCGCCAACCATCGCTGTGAGCGGAGTGCGGAAATCATGGGACACCGAAGACAACAGCGAAGAACGCAGCAATTCGCGCTCCTTGTCGATGCGCTCGCGAGCCAGATCGCCCAACAGCTGGATGCGGCGCAGACCGAGGCTGGCCTGCCGCAGCAGGATGTCGATGGCTTCGTCGTTCTGCGCTTGCGCCTCAACGCTCCGCGGCGGCGTGTCCATCGCCAGCACCGCTACGCGCAAGCCTTCACCATCGCTGACTCCTCGCAGACCCGCAGGTGTCAGCGCAGACCTCTCGTGTCCGCTGACCCATTGCTCGGCAGCCTCGCGCAGCACCGCGGGCAGCTGCGGCTGCGCGTCGGCCCACACCGGCTGCCCGCCCTTGCCGGCTTGCAGCGCCTGGCTGGCTTTCCCGGTGAGCTGCGTGACAGCGTCCTGCAGCGCGACCAGCACAGCCTGCGCATCCAGGGCCAGACTGACACGCTCCAGCAGGCGATGCTCGATGCGGGCGAAGCGGTCGCGAAATTCCAGACTGCGGATCTTGGTCTGCAAGCGACCGGCGAGCGAACCCACCACGATGGCCACGAAGAGCAGCAGCACCGCTGTCAGCACATCCTCGCGCTGATTCATCAGCAGCGAGCCGCGCGGCTCGGTGAAGAAGAAATTGAAGGCGAGGACGCTGCCGAACGCGCACAGCAGCGCGGGAGCCACGCGCGTGAAGAGCGCAGTGACCAGCACGGCGGCGGTATATACCAGGGCCAGATTGGCGGCCGGCAGCCAGGCCTGCAGCAGCAGACACAGGAGCGTGGCGAGTGCCGTCATGGCCAGCGCGAACAGCGCCGCCACCCACCACCTGTCGAAGGCAGGCCAGGGCTGCATCAGCGCCGCCAGAAGGCCGGACTGAACAGCACGATGATTGTCAGAAACTCGAGTCGCCCCATGATCATCCCTCCGCACAACACCCATTTTGCCGCGTCCGACAGGGTGGAGAAATTGCCGGCCGGCCCGATGATCGGTCCAAGTCCCGGCCCCACATTGGCCAGTGCCGTGGCGGAACCGGTCAGGCTGGTCACCAGATCCAGCCCCGTCATCGCCAGCAATAGTGTCATGACAGTCAGGCACAGCACCATCACGAACAGAAAAGCCACCAGCGAGGTGAGAATCTCGTCCGACACCGTCACGCCGTTGTAGGCTCGCGGCAGAGTCGCGCGCGGGTGGATGGCGCGGGCGACCTGCTCGCGGATCAGGGTCAGACACAGCTGGATGCGGAAGGTCTTGATGCCCCCGCTGGTGGAGCCGGAGCAGCCGCCGAGGAAGGTGGCGAAGAAGAACACGACGATCGCGAAATTGCCCCACAGCGTGTAATCCCCGCTTGCAAACCCGGTGGTGGTGACCACTGACACCAGGTTGAACGTCGCCAGCGTGAGCGCCTCGCCGGCAGAGACCTCGCCCGCCTGCCACACCACCAGGGCGAGACTCCCGCTCATGGCGGCCATCATCAGCAGCATGCCACGCAGCTGACGGTCCCTGAATGGTGCAAGACTGCGATGCTTCAACGCGCGCAGAAACAGCACGAAGGGCGAAGCCCCCAGGATCATGAAGACGATGCCGATCCAGTGCAGGGTGAGCGAGGAGAACTGCGCGAAGGAGCTGTCCGAGGTCGAGTAGCCACCTGTGGATATCGTGCAGAGCGCGTGATTCACGGCATTGAAGGTGTCCATGCCGAACGCCCGGTAGAGAAGCGCGCACAGCAGCGTCAGAACCCCATAGACCAGCACAAGGTGCTTGAGCAGCTGCTGCGTGCGCGGCATGGACTTGTCCGACCAGTCCGAGGATTCCGTGCGGAACAGCTTCATGCCGCCGACACTCAGGAAGGGCAGCACCGCGATGGCCATGCCGATGATGCCCATGCCGCCAAACCACTGCAGCAGCGATCGCCACAGCAGCACATCGGCAGCCATCCCATCAAGCCCGACCAGCACGGTGGCCCCGGTCGTGGTCATTCCGGACACGGATTCGAAGACGGCATCGGCCAGAGTCAGTCCGTCGAGTGTCAACAGCAGTGGAAGTGCTCCGAACACCGGTACCACCAGCCAGCATGTCGCTGTGATCAGGAACATCTGCCGGGGCTGAAGGTGCGGTGAGCGATGCGCGTGCCCAACGGCGATGCAGATCAGTCCCGTACCGCCACTGGACAATGCACTCAGGGCGTAGGCCGGCAGATTGCCCGTGTGCATGCCCCAGGCAAGCAGCGCTGGAAACCCCTGCAGCAGGGCAAGGAAGCAGAGCACCACACCGAGGACGATCAGGACGGGACTGAAGGTTTTCATGTCTGCAGACTAGAGCAGCCCGGCGTAAAGTCTCCATGCGGGAAAGGCCTGCGGCGCGCAACAAATGCGTAAAAATTTGCCTGTCCGACCGACAGTAATCACGCGGGCATGCGTAACAGCGGCCGAATTCAGGATTTTATTGCGGACCGCTGATCTTGCGGCACTTTGCAGCGTATACCAGCGCAAAGGTCGTGGCGTTCCGCCCATGCACTCCCACACAGCAGCTTTCCACGAGGTTTTCCCAATTGAAGCGAGCTCTTCTCCCCATCGCGATCCTGGCCGTCGCCGTCGTGACCTTTGTCACGCTGATCCGCAACCCGGAGCGTCTTGAAGCCGTCGCCCCCGAACAGGCCCTGACCACGGTGCGCGTCGCGCCGGTCGCCCCCGAGAGCGTCACCATGCAGGTACGCTCCCAGGGCAAGGTGCAGGCCTCCCGCCGTGTCAGCCTCTCGGCCGCCGCTGCCGGCCCTGTCTCCTGGATTTCCCCCAATCTGGTGGCAGGGGGCTACTTCGCCGAGGGCGAAGCCATCCTGCGCCTTGACAGCAGCGACTTCGAGAACGCCCTGATCCGGGGGCAGAACGCTGTCGCCCAGGCTGAAACCGAGGTCCGGCATGCCAACACCGAGCTGGAGCGTTACCGCGAACTCGCCGCCCGCCGCCTGGTCAGCGAGTCCCAGCTGCAGGACTTCCAGCGTCAAGCCGACCTCGCTGCCGTGCGTCTGCGCGATGCACAGGCGGGGCTGGCACAGACCGAACTCGAACTGCGTCGCAGTGAAGTGACGGCCCCCTTCGCCACCATCGTCGAAAGCACCAGCATCGAACTGGGGCAGCAGGTGAACCGCGGTTCCGCCCTGGCCACCCTGCTCAGCGCCGACGAAGTGGAAGTGCGCCTGCCGCTCGCCCTCACCCAGCTGGGTTACCTGGACATCCCGCTGGGTCATCGCGGCGAGCTGCCCGAGGAATCACAGCCCCCGGTCTCGCTCCAGGGCATGTTCGGCGGCCAGCTGCACACGTGGACTGGGCGTCTGGTGCGCACCGAGGCCGGCATCGACGCCTCCAACAACGCCGTGCAGGCCATCGTGCGGGTCGACAATCCCCGCTCGGTAGGCGCCAACGAGGAAGACGCGAACGCGATTCCCCTGCCTGTCGGCCTGTACGTGGAAGCCACCATCGAAGGCAAGTCCGTCGACAACATCATCGCCCTGCCGCGTGAAGTGATCCGCGGCGGCAACCAGGTGCTGGTGGTGGATACCGAGAACCGCATGCATTTCCGTGAGGTCGAGATCCTGCGTCTGGAGAACGATCGCGTGCTCATCAGCGGCGGCCTGCGTGCCGGCGAGCTGATCTGCATGTCGCCCATCCAGGCCGTGGTTGACGGCATGGCCGTCCAGGTCGTGCAGCAATGAGAACGGTCATCACCTGGTTCATCGACAATCCCATCGCCTCCAACCTGCTGATGATGGTGTTCATGGTCGCGGGCGCCTTGTCCTATTCCAATCTCCGGCAGGAAGAGTTCCCCAGCATCGAGACGGGCACCATTCAGGTCAACATCCCCTACCCCGGCGCCGCGCCGGCCGAGGCCGAGCAGGCCGTGTGCGTGCACCTCGAAGCCGCCCTGCAGAACATGGAGAACATCGATCGCATGACCTCCACCGCCCGTGAAGGCGGCTGCGCGGCCACGCTGCAGCTGGCCCCGGGTGCCGATCTGAACCGCACGCTCAACGAAACCAAGAGCACCATCGACGGCATCACCACCTTCCCGGCCGACATCGAGCAACCCACGGTGATGTCGTTCTCGCCCACCAGCACCGTCATGACACTGGCCCTGGTGGCCGACACCGACGATGCCAGCCTGAAGGAGCTGGGCGAGCAGATCCGTCTGGAACTGATCGATCTCGACGGCATCTCGCGTGTGGAAGTGAACTACATCCGGCCCTATGAGATATCCGTCGAAGTGTCGGAGTTCACACTGCGTCAGTACAACCTGTCGCTCAACCAGATCGCCACTGCCATCAACAGCAATGCCATGGACATGCCGGCCGGCACCCTGCGCACGCCCGGTGGCGAGATCCTGTTGCGCAGCAAGGGGCGCATGTACACCGGCGAGGAATACGAGAACATCGTGGTGCGCGCCTATCCCGACGGCTCCCAGCTGCGGCTGGGCGACATCGCCACGGTACGCGACGGTTTCGAGGAGGGCTATCTCACCGCCCGCGTCAACGGCAAGAACGCCGCCATCGTCCAGATCTACCGCGTGGGGGACGAAGACACCGTGGATTCCGCCGCGACGGTGAAGGAATACGTGGCACAGCGGCAATCGCGTATGCCTGCCAGCGTGGAGCTGATCGTGCTCACCGACGACGCCAAGGGCCTCGAGGAGCGCATCGCCACGGTGGCCAGCAACGCCTATTCCGGCTTCATCCTGGTGGTGATCGTGCTGACGTTGTTCCTGCGCTTCAAGACCTCCTTCTGGGTGGCAGCCGGCATCCCGGTCGCCATGCTGGGCGCCTTGATGGTGTTCCCGTCGCTGGATCTCACGATCAGTTCGCTGACCATCATGGCCTTCATCCTGGTCCTGGGCATCATCGTGGACGATGCCATCGTGGTGGGGGAACGGGTCTACGTGTATGAACAGCAGGGCATGAGCCCGCGCGAGGCCGCCGTGGAAGGCACACTCAGCGTGACCGTGCCCGTGATCTTCGGCGTGATGACGACGATCGCCGCCTTCCTGCCACTGCTGATCCTGAGCGGCCCCATGGGCGCCTTCTTCAACGTGATCGGGGTCGTGGTGTCGCTCTGCCTGATCTTCAGCCTGATCGAATCCCAGCTCATCCTGCCCGGGCACCTGGCCCATCGTCGCGCCAAGGGCTACTTCCTCGAAGGCAGCGTGGTGATCGAGCGCTGGCTGGCGCTGCAGAGAAATATCTCCGGCGGACTGGAAAGCTTTGCCCAGAATATCTATCAGCCTGCGCTGCGTGCGTGTCTGGACTACCGCTACGCCGTCCTGGCCACTGCGACGGCCATCATCCTGCTCACGGCCGGGTTGCTGATGAGCGGCCGGGTGATCTTCCAGTTCTTCCCGGCAGTGGAAGGCGATCGCATTTACGCCAGCATCCAGATGCCGGAAGGGGTGGCGGTCGAGGTGACCGAAGAGGCTCTGGCCCGCATCGAGACGGCTGCAGCCGAACTGGTGCAGGAACTGGAAGCCGAACTGGACGCACGCATCGCGGCCGGTGAAGCCCCTGCCGAGCCGGGCCATGCCGTGGAGAACACCCTCACCACCCTGGGTTCGCGCATCAATCGTGGCGGTCCTGCCATGGGGCGCAGCGGCGCGGGCGGCAGCCATATCGCCGAGGTGGTGATGATCCTCAGCTCCTTCGATGCGCGCGGTCAGGTCAGCGCGAACGACATTCGTGACCGCTGGCGCGAGAAAGTGGGCGTGATCCCGGACGCCCTGGAACTGAACTTCGTGTCCGACTCCTTCTCTGCCGGCCAGGCCCTGAGCTTCCGTCTCGAGGGCCGCAACGAGGACACCTTGCGCATCGCCACGGCTGAACTGCGCGAGGCTCTGGCGCGTTACCCGGGCGTGTTCGACGTCAGCGACTCGTTCCGCGCGGGCAAGCAGGAAGTGCAGATCGAGCTGCTGAGGGAAGGCGAACTGCTTGGCTTCACACTGCAGGATGTGTCGCGTCAGGTGCGACAGGCCTTCTACGGCGCGGAATCCCAGCGCATCCAGCGCGGGCCGGATCAGATCAAGGTCATGGTGCGCTACCCCGAGAACGAGCGTCAGTCCATGGGCAATCTGGAGGACATGCTGCTGCGCACGCCCGACGGCGGCGAGGTGCCGCTTTCCAGCGTGGCACGCCTGTCCCTCGGGAACAGCTATTCCAGCATCAACCGCGAGAACGGCCGTCGCGTGATCACCGTGAACGCTGACGTCAATCGCACCGTCAGCGCACCGGAGCAGATCACCCGCGAGATCGCGGCGGAATTCACGCAGCGCTGGAACGACGACTACCAGATCACCATGTCCCTGGGCGGCGAAGGCGAACAGCGCGATGAATCGCTGGGCAGCCTTCTGTCCACCTATCCGCTGGCGATGCTGATCGTCTTCGCGCTGCTGGCCATTCCGCTGAAGTCCTACACCCAGCCGCTGATCATCATGAGCGTGATCCCCTTCGGGGCGATAGGGGCCATCCTGGGGCACTTCCTCATGGGCGTTGAGCTGGTGTTCTTCTCGCTGATCGGCATCGTGGCGCTGAGCGGCGTGGTGGTGAACTCCAGCCTGGTGCTGGTGGACTACGTGAATGCCGAGGTGAGAGCCGGGCACAGCCTGCCCGAGGCAATCGCCAAAGCTGGCGTGGCGCGGTTCAGGCCGATCTTCCTGACCTCGATGACCACCTTCATCGGCCTGGTGCCGCTGATGTTCTCGCCGACGCCGGCCACCTTCTTCATCGTGCCCATGGCCATCTCCCTGGGCTGGGGCGTGCTGTTCGCCACGGTGATCACGCTGTTCCTGGTGCCGAGCCTGTATCTGATGCTGTACGACTTCACCACGCACGCAGCGCATGTGGAAGACCACAGCCGCACGCCTGTATCTGCCCTCTGACAACGACGCGGCGTGCCCTGAACGGGCACGCCGCGCTCACTCCCCTGCTCAGATCGAACGCAGCACCCTGCTCAGATCTTCCCGCCTGTACGGCTTCTCCAGCACTTGCCAATGCGGCGCAATCGCGTCGCGGCGCTTGTCGTCCAGGTAGCCGGTGGTGAGGATGATGTGCACATGGGGCATCTGTTGCGCCACCCAGGTGGCCAGCTGCACGCCATCGAGGGTGCCCGGCATGGCGATGTCCGTCAGCAGGATATCCACCGACTCGCGCTGCAGCAGCGCCTGGGCCTCATCGGCGGAGGAGGCCTCCAGCACCGTGAACCCCATGTCGCTCACCATCCGCACGGCGACGCGACGCAGGAACTCCTCGTCGTCCACCAGCAGCACGCGCAGGGCTCGGGCTGGCGTGGCAGCCGCCGGGGTATCCGCACGCATCTCCAGATCCAGATCATGGGAGGCCAGGATCGGCAGGTAGAGACTCACCGTCGTGCCCTTGCCCTCCTCCGATTGAATCTGCACCGTGCCATTGAGCTGCCGCGCGAAGCCGTAGACCATGGGCAGCCCCAGACCGGTGCCATGGCCGCGCTCCTTGGTGGTGAAAAAGGGTTCCAGAACATGCTTGAGGTTGTGCTCCGGAATCCCACTGCCATTGTCGCGCACACTGACACAGGCATAGTCCCCCGCCGGCAGATCCAGCTCGCCTTCTGACAGCGCCACCTCGGACGAACTCACGATCACGCAGCTGTCGCTGCAGCCCTGCAGCGCATCGCGCGCATTGATCAGCAGGTTGATGATGGCGTTGGTGAAGCCCGTCCTGTCCATCGACACCCAGAGCGGTGAGCGGGAGAGTCGGGTTTCCAGGCGCACATGCTTGCCGACCGTGGTGGCCATCAGAGGCGCCAGTTCACCCAGTTGTGAGTTCAGCTCAGTCGAGCGGGTTTCCAGCGTCTGCCGCCGCGCCACGGCCATCAGCGAGCGCGTGACGCGGGAGGCGCGCAGCGCCGCATCAAGGGCACTGCGCGCATGATTGGCGTCGTCCGCACGCAGCTTGTGCAGGTCCAGGTAGTCGAGGTTGGCGATCACGATCCCGAGCAGGTTGTTGAAATCGTGGGCGAGTCCGCCCGTGAGCTGACCGATGGCCTCCAGCTTCTGCGCTTCACTGCGTTTCTCCTCGAACAGCTTGCGCTCGCTCAGATCGCGGATAAGGCCGACGTACTCGTGCACGCCGTGAATGCTGACCTCCTTCACGGCCAGCTCGGCGGGAAACACCTCGCCATTGGCGCGACGCGCCTGCACTTCGATGGTGTGGTTGATCACGCGACTGGGAGTCCCGGGCACGTGACTGCGCATGACCTGGTCGAGGATGTCGTGGAGATGTTCCGGCACGATCAGTTCGCCGAGGAGGCGCCCGACGGCCTCATGCACCGGATACCCGAACAGCTCCACCGCCGCCTGATTCCATTCGGTGATGCGCCCCTGAGCGTTCATGGCGACCATGGCATCCGGGGTGCTGTTGATGATCTGCGAGGTGCGGTAGAGCATCTCGGTACGCGCCTGCTCGATACGCGCACGCTGCACATACACCATGGTGGCCAGCACGCTCATGAGCAGGGACACCAGCAGCACGATGAGCGGCGTGAAGCTCTGGTTCTGCGCCAGGAACTCGGCACGTGGCTCGGCAAACACCTGGAGTTGACGGCGCCCCACTTCCAGCACCTTGCTCATCAGGAAGGGACGCTCCCGCGACAGCGATTCCGGTCGGGCCAGCCCCAGCGCAGGATCATTGGCGAAAACGCGGCTGATCGTCTCCGGCACCGTGACATCGAACATGCTGACCACGGCATCGCTGATCAGGTCCATGCTGGTCTGCGCCAGCAGGTCGTCGTAACGGATGACGGCCACGACGAAGCCGGCCGGCATGGCCTGCGGGTCGGTGTCTGCGGGATGCACGGGCCACAGCAGCAGCGCGCCGGGCGCACTGCTCGCGCCCTGGCTCTGCACCAGTGCCACCGGGGGCGTCAGCACGGGGGTGTTGAGACGGATGGCCTCGTCAATGCTCAAGCGACGTGACGGGTCGGAGTAGATGTCGAAACCGAGCGCGCCGGCATTGCTCGCCATCGGCTCGATGTGGAACACCACCACATGCAGCGGATGCGTCTGCGCCACCTGCAGCTGCCCCTGGGCATCACGCTCCATGATGCGGAAATTCTCATAGCCCTGCCGCTGCGCGAGGGCCTCCACGGCGGCGCGGTCCGCAGCCGGCACCACGGGATTCCACGAGAGTCCGGACAAACCTCGGGTGCGGTACGCACCCGCCAGCTCGGGCTGCACGCGGGCGGCGAAGAATTCACGGTCGGGTGGCAGCTGCTGCGCGATGTCCGCCGCCAGCTGGGACTGGTGCTGGAAGATCTGCTCGATCGCCAGCTCCATGCTCAGGAAGGCCACCTCGGCCACATAGCGAAAGCGCAGTTGCAGACTCTCGCGCTGCAGATTGAGGGCATACAGATACAGTGCAGTGGAGAGCAGAACGCCGAGGGCCAGCACGCCCATCTGCCGGGCGAACACGCTGGGCTCACTGCCCTGCAGGTAACGGGAGTAGAGGAAATACAGCACGGGAAAGCCGACGATGATGCCCAGGGTGTCACCCGCCCACCACACCAGCAGCGCCTGTGGCAGGGATTGCCCGGTCGAGGCTGTCGTCAGTTGAAAGGCTCCCCAGAGCGCGCCAGGCAGCGTGGCCAGCATGGAGATGCCGAGCAGTCGCAGCACCTGATTGACGTTGAACTGCTGCACCAGGCGGCCGAGGAAACGCGAGAACAGGGCGCCGGCCAGCAGCGCCTCGGCGGTGTTGCCCAGCGCCACCGCCAGCGCAACCGGCCAGGGTGTCGCTGCCGCACCGGAGCCCAGCACGAAGACGTTCGCCACAAAGGCGCCGACGAGCACGCCCAGTCCTGCGCGATAGCCCAGCACCACCACCGCCGTCATCGCCAGCCCGGAGGGCAGCCACAGCAGGGTGATGTTGGCCCCTGGCAGGGCGAACATGAACCCGACCTGGGCCAGGGCGAAATACAGCAGGGCGACGGCGAACAGCTCGACGACTGACTTGGTGATGTGGGGCATTGGCGGCTTCCGTGAATCCTGGCGCCATGATACGCCAGGCAGGCGCACGGCGTCCTTCGCCGCAGCGCGTGCCGGCGCTGATACATATCTTTACGCAAGCACCCCGCTTGCTTGGGTATACTCGTTCAAACCCAATTCAAAGAGTCACACCATGGATCACTACACCATTCTTGTGCTTGAAGACGATGAACTGCTGCGCCGCGCCACGGCGGACTATTTCCGGATGTGCGGCTACACCGTGCGCTGCGCTGCCACGGGCGAGGCCTTCAAGCAGATCCTGCAGTCGCACACCGTGCATGTCGTGCTGCTGGATCTGCGGCTTCCCGACAGTGACGGCATGGAGCTGCTGCGCGACCTGCGCCGCAACAGCGATGTGCTGTTGATGGTGGTGTCGGGCAGCCGGGATGAACGCGAACGCATCCTCGCATTGACGCTCGGGGCGGACGATTTCCTGATGAAGCCGGTCAGCCCGCGCGAGCTGGAGCTGCGTGCCCGCAATCTGCTGGCGCGCCAGCGCCAGCGTGCGGAAACCCCCGGCAGTGCGCCTTACGCGACGACGCCCGCCGAAACGGCGAACGTGCAGCTGAGCAACCTCTGGTGGCTGGATCGTCAGCGCAAGGCGCTGGTCGACCCGCAGCGCCAGGTGCATTCGCTGACGCGGGCCGAGTATGCCCTGCTGAATCGACTCAGCAGCGCCGGGGGCGCCATTGTGGAACGCAACGAGCTGTTCCAGTACATGAGTACCCAGGTGGGGGTGTCCAACATCGAGACGCTGTCCACGCTGATCTACCGTCTGCGCCGCAAGCTGCCGGCGCACCTGGGCGAGGACGTCATCGTGACCCTCTCCAAGGTCGGCTACCGCATCAACCTGGCCCCGGCCGACGCCTCCCAGACAGTGCAGTCATGAACGGCACAGGAGCTCGTCGCGCCACGCGGCGATCTCCTGCAGCGTGAGCCCGGCCAGGGTGGCCGTGGCCGGCAACTGCGCCTGCACACGCTGCCGCTCGCCGGCCCGGCACAGCACTTCCAGCTGTTCCAGCCGGGCCGCCAGCGGACCCGCCCCGATGAAGCTCGTGGACGACTTGAACTTGTGCGCCAGGCGCTCGAGTGCCGGCAGGTCGTCGGCCGCAGCGTCCGCACGCAGATCGGCGCACAGCGACTGCGTCTGCCGCAGATAGATCGCATAGAACTCGGCCAGGGCCGGTCCATCGCTCATGCCCATGATCTCGCCGAGATGGCCACGGTCAAGCAGTGACTGTGAGGCCGCGTCCGGGGCAGACGCGCGGGGACTGACATCGTTCATCACAAGGTTCCGCTGGAAGAAAGCAGGTTCGAGGCGCTCGCCGGCCCCTCAGGCGGGGGCGTGGGCGCGGGCCCACTGGGCGAGCATCGCCAGGAATTCCTGCCGACTGTAAGGCTTGGTCAGCACATCGTCCATGCCGGCGGCGAGACACTGCTCCTTCTCCCCCTGAAAGGCACTGGCCGTCACGGCGATGATCGGCGTGCGGGTGCCCAGTTCCGCCTCCATCCGCCGAATCGTGGTGGCCGCCATGTAGCCATCCATGACGGGCATCTGACAGTCCATCAGCACCAGGTCGAACGGCTCCGCGGCGAACAGCTCGCAGGCCACCTGGCCATTCTCGGCGGTGACGATCTCGCAGCCCTGATCCTTCAGGTGCAGCATCACCAGGGCACGGTTGATGCTGTTGTCCTCGGCGAACAGGATGCGCAGCCCGCGCAGATCGACCTTGCCGCCGGCGCGTTGCGGCAGCGCTGCCAAGGCCTGGCCGCAGTCGGTCAGAGGCATGCGCACCGTGAACGTCGAACCCTTGCCGGGCACGCTTTGCACCACGATGCTGCCGTTCATCATCCGCACCAGCATGTCGGCAATGGTCAGGCCCAGCCCGGTGCCGGCATAGACGCGATCATCACCGCTGTCGGCCTGGAAGAAGGCATCGTAAAGCCGGGGCAGGTGTTCGGGCGCGATGCCGATGCCCGTGTCACTGACGGCGAACTCCAGGGCGGGAGCGCCTTCGCCCACGCCGTGACAGCGCACGTCGATGTGCACCCCGCCGGAGTGGGTGAACTTCACGGCATTGCCCACGATGTTGTTGAGCAGTTGTCGCAGGCGCAACTCATCGGCGCAGATATGCTGGGGACAATGCGGGTCCACGTGCAGCTGCAGGCTCAACCCCTTGCTGCGGGCGAGTGCCTCGAACATGCGGGTGATGCCCTGCAGGAAGTCGCGCAGCTCGAAGTCCGCGGTGTTCAGAGGCAACTGTTCCGACTCGATGCGGGAGAAATCCAGCACGTCGTTGATGAGGGCCAGCAAGGTTTCGCCCGATTCGCGGATCGACTGCACACAGTCACGCTGCTGGGCCGCCGCCGTGTCCTGCTGCAGCAGCAGATCGGCGAAGCCCAGGATGGCGTGCAGCGGCGTGCGGATCTCGTGGCTGATGGTGGCCACGAAACGCGACTTCGCCTCGCTGGCCGCATTGGCCTTGTGCGCCAGGGTTTCCGCCTGCAGCCTGGCTTCCTCGAGGCGGCGATTGGCTTCGTGCAGAGCGCGTTCGTGCGCGAAACGGCGCTCGGCGCTCACTAGCAGCCGCGCCAGCAGCTTGAGCAGGGTCATGTCGACATCGGACCAGTGGCGCTCGTGGCGCACGGCGTCGAAGCCGATGAAGCCCAGGCACTGGGTACCATCCATCAGCGGCAGCGCGATGATCGACTGGATGCCCTGGGGTTCGAGGATCTCGCGCAGCCCGTGGTCGGGCGGCAGATCGGCAATGCGGCGAAAGTGCAGCGGCAGGCCGCTCAGGTGAGGCCTGACCCAGAGGTCGATGGCGTCCAGCGGCGTGTTCTGCAGGTTGTCGATCTCGGGGGCGATGCCCTCGGCACACCACTCGTGGGTGTTGCTCGCGGTGCCGGCCTCGAAGTCATAGCGGAAGCGATAGGCGCGATCGGCCCCGACGTAGGCCCCCACTTCCGCCAGCGCTTCCTGGGTGATGGCGTCGAACTGTTCGGCAGGCGCCGTGATCAGCCGCATGGAGAGCGCGGTCAGCAGATGCTCCAGCTCCGAACGGTAAAGCGATTCCGTGCGCGCCAGCTCCAGCTCGGTCACGTCGTGGATCAGGCCGGCCATCACCGGCTGCTCATGTTCCATCAGCCACACCAGCTGACCGGCCAGACGCTTGCTGCGCCCGTCCGGCAGCAGCAGGCGGAAGCTTAGTTCGCTGTTCTCGCCACGCTGGGAATGAACGAAGGACGCCAGAATCAGTTGCAGATCGTCACGGTCGGCAGGCTCGACGCGGGCCAGGAGATCTGTCACGCGGCATTGCCCGGCAGGCATGAGAGTCAGCTCGCGCAGCCCCGCATCCAGCTGCAGGATGTCCGAGCCGGGCTGCTGCACCCAGCTGCCAATGCCGGCGAAGTGCTGAAGCATGGCCTGCAGTCGCGCATCCCGCTGTCGCGCTTCACGGGCCTCGGCCGCTCGCAGCAGCGCGGCGAAATGCTCCAGCACGCGCTGCAGGGCAGCACACAGGGTCGGGCTCTGGAGAGCTGTCATGCCGGCAATCTGCAGCGTCCCGGCGCCGGAAAGCTCGACGAGATCGGCTTTGGCGCAGGAGGCGGCGCACGGGGTGTCAGAGGATGGGAAGAACGCGATGGGACTGTCCGGGAAGCCACGCTGCCAGGCGGCAAGGAAGGCGTCCACCAGCTCGCTGCCGCTCATGTCGGGATCAAGGGCGAGACACAGGTCCAGCAAGGTGGAGTCGTCAACAATCATGGCATCAAATCCGTCCGTGGCGCCGTATGAAAAGCGTCGCGACCGCAGACTAGCACTTCGAAGATGCCGGGATTGTATAAATTTGTATCAAGCGTGGTGGGTGTCGAGCCAGGCCTGCACCGCCAGATCGGTGCGCGCGCCGGCCAGCCGCGTGGCCTCCAGCGCTGCCTCGACGCTGTCGACGGCGCCCTGCACGCAGGCACGCTCCAGCGTCTCGAGCTGCTCGCCAAGGGCCAAAGCGCCCACAGTGCGGGAGGATGACTTCAGCTTGTGCGCCAGCAAGCGCAGCTCGGCGATGTCGAGCGGCTTCTGCCAGGCGTCCAGCTGGGTCTGCATGTCCTGCAACTGCTGGTGGAAGAGCGAGTAGAAGTCACGCAGGATCTCGGGCGCATCGGTTTCCAGCGCCTCGGCAAGATGGCGGGTATCCAGCCATGGCAGGGCGCTGTCGCTCATGCCACGCCATGCTCGCGTTCGGGAACAGCCAGGATATAGCCGCCCCCACGCACGGTCAGGATGTCGATGCCGACCTGCAGTTCGCCCAGTTTCTTGCGCAGGCGGCTGACCAGGATATCGATGGAGCGGTTGAAGGGCGTCATGGCCGCGCCGTAGATCGAGGCATAGGCGCGTTCACGGTCAAGCGGCCCGTCCTCCGACGCGAGCAGCTCGAACAGGGCCATCTCCTTCTCCGTCAGACGCACGAAGGCGCCATCCGCGACGGAAATCACCCGCAGCAGCCAGTTCACGTTGACACACTCCCGCAGACGTTCCGCTGCCGTGGCGGTGGCGGTGGCGTCCTGCTGGGTGTCATACAGCCGCATCGTGGCCTGCATGCGCGCCTCCAGTTCGTCGATGTGATAGGGCTTGACGATGTACTGGTCGGCACCGGCCTGCAGGCAATTGACGATGGTCGCGGTGCCCTTGTTGGCCGTGAGCATGATGACGGGGGCGCGATAACGGCTCTTGATCTTGCGACAGATATCGAGCCCCGAGAGACGACGGGAGTCCAGGAAGTAGTCGACGATGTACAGCGCGGCACGCTCCTCGCTTTCCAGAAACTGCAGGAAGGCGTCGGTGCGCGAGAACGCCACGCAGCGAAAACGGCGTCGCTCCAGTTGCAGCTTCAACACACGCAGGATGACTTCGTCGTCATCGAGGATGGCCACCAGCGGGCGGTTGAGTGCGCCGCTGCCGAAACTGCCCGATGTCCCCTTGTCCTGAATCGTGGATGTCACGCACAGCCCTCTGTGATCGCGGATTTGATACACATTTGTACAATATGGTGGCTCGCTTCCGTGCCAGAATTCAAGCTGTAATCGTTTGCGCGGGCACGCATGCACACACTCAGCTTCTCTGACAGCACGCTCACACGAGCCTGCAGCCTTTGCGCCGTCTGCAAACTGGCGCTGGGACTGCAATTCGCCGGACTGCGACTGCAACCGGGCGTTACGGCATCGCCAACGCAGACTGATCCCGACAGGTTGACGGCAACTTCAATTGTCTGCGGGGCCGGACTGCCAGAGCGTATCGATCACACGAACGTGGTCGAGTATCCGCTTTGCTCTGCCGATGGCCGCGCCATCGGCACGTTCTTCATTGGCCCTGCCGACCATGACGCGGCACCGGGCATGGTGCAGTCTTTCGTCGACAGTCTGCAAGCCTTGTTTGCCGAATCCAGCGTGATGTGTCAGGGCGACGTGGCACCCTCCATGGCGCCGGGTGGCTTCCGCGGGGCCAATTCCGAGATCTTCAGCCTCAGCGCAGACGCCTTCTGCATCGCGGGCTTCGATGGCAACTTCAAGTATGTGAACGCGGCCTTTGCCGAGATCCTCGGCCAGAGTGAGGAGCGCCTGCGCGAGCACTCCTTTCTCGCCCTGGTGCATCCCGATGACCGCGGTGTGACGCTGGACATCATGCGCACGGTGCTCGCCAAGGGCGCGATCCGCAATTTCCGCAACCGCTTCCTGTGTCATGGCAGCGAGTATCGCTCCCTGGAGTGGTCCGCCGTCTATGTGCCGGGCGAGGAGCTGATGTATGCCTCCGCACGCGACATCACCGATCTGTTGCGGGCAGAGAAGAGTTACCGCGACACCAATGCCCTGCTGCAGACCCTCAATCGCGCCCTGCTGGATTACATTGGCCCGGAGTCGAAGAACTCGCCGTTCGACGTGATGCTGGAAGAGTTGCTGCGCCTGAGCAACAGCGAATACGGTTTCATCGGCGAAGTGCTGCATGACGCGCACGGCCAGCCCTATCTGAAGTCACATGCCCTCAGCAATATCGCGTGGGACGAAAGCACCCGCGCGCTGTACGAGAATGCCCGCCTGAATGGCATGGAGTTTCGCAATCTGCAGACACTGTTCGGCCGCGTGCTGACCTCGGGCAAGCCCGTGTTCGCCAACACGCCTAAGACAGACGCACGCTCCGGAGGACTGCCGCACGGACACCCGCCCATGCATGCCTTTCTCGGCGTGCCGATCTACAGCGCCGATCGCCTTGTTGGAATGATTGGTATCGCCAATCGTCCTGGCGGCTATGACGAGAGCACCCTGGCCAGTCTCGAACTGTTCGTCGCCACCTGCTCGACCCTGATCCTGGCCTTTCGGGCGGATTCCGCGCGCATCGAGATGGAACGACGACTGCGCCGCGAGGAACAGCGCCGGCGCGCCATCGTCGACACGGCACTGGACAGCATCATCGTGCTCAGCCCGAGCGGCCGCATCGACTCCGTCAATCCAGCCACCTGCGAGATGTTCGGCCTGCCCGTGGAGGCCCTGCAGGGCGAGTCCTTCTGCAGTCTGCTGCAGTCGGACTCGCGCGCGCCGGTGCAGGCCTACCTCGAGAACCTCACCCGCCAGCCCGGTGCGCCATTCCGACAGGAGCTGCTGGCCCTGACGGCGGATGGGCGGGAGCTGACACTCGATGTCGCCCTGAGCGCCAATGCCTTCGATACCGAAACGCTGATCGTGGGGGTGCTGCGCGACATCACCCGACTCAAGCACGCCGAGCGTGAGCTGTGTGCTGCCATGCAGGCCGCGGAGCGCGCCAGCCGGGCCAAGAGTGATTTCCTCGCACACATGAGTCATGAATTGCGCACGCCGATCAACGGCGTGATCGGCATGCTGGAGCTGGGTCAGCAGTCGCTGCACGCCGAGGAGCAAAGGGAGTATCTGCTGACAGCGGCCAACTGTGCTGACCAGATGCTGCTGCTGGTGAACGATCTGCTCGACTTCGCCAAGATCGAGGCCGGCCAGCTGCTGCTGGAAGAGTCGACGCTGCAGCTGCGCAGCCTGCTCGGCAACCTCACCCAGGAGCCGATCATGCGGGCAGCGCGCAAGGGCCTGACCCTTGACGTGGCGATCGATGCCGAGGTGCCCGACGTCGTGACGGGCGACGCGACACGCCTGGGGCAGGTCCTGCTGAACCTGCTCTCCAACGCCATCAAGTTCACGGACCGCGGCGGCATCGTGCTGCGTGTCACCCGCGAGTCCCGCATCCGTGACACCGCACTGGTCCGATTCGAGGTCGAGGACACCGGCATCGGCATCAACGAGTCACAGCAAGCCCACATCTTCGATGCCTTCATGCAGGCGGACGCTTCGATCACGCGCCGCTTCGGCGGCACGGGGCTCGGCCTCAGCATCTCCTCACAGCTCGTGCAGCTGATGGGCGGGACCTTGAGCGTGCAGAGCCAGCCGGGCAAGGGCAGCTGCTTTGCCTTCACTCTCGCGCTGCGTTGCCTGCGCAAGCCAGCGTCGCGCAGCGCTGTCGCCACGGACGCGCGTGCCAGCAACGTGCCCCAGGTCGCGACAACGCCTCTGCGTGTGCTGCTGGCCGAGGACAATCTGGTGAACCAGAAGCTGATCAGCACCGTGCTGCACCGGCGCGGGCACCAGGTCGCCCTCGCGGAGGATGGCTCCAGCGCCGTGGCCCTGGCCGCCGTCCAGGAGTTCGACGTGATCCTGATGGATCTGCAGATGCCCGTGCTGGACGGCCTGCAGGCCACGCGCATCATCCGCTGGCTCCATGACAACGCGGCTCACCGCCCACGCATCATCGCGCTGACCGCCCACGCGCTGCAGAGCGACGCCATCCGCTGCCGCGAGGCCGGCATGGACGGCTATCTCGCCAAGCCCATGAAGATGCAGGACTTGATAGGCGTCGTCGAAGGTGTCCATGCCGGCCCCGGAGGGCCTCCCGCTCATGAGTGACCAGCCATTGCGCCGCCGCTTGCTCCTGGTGGACGACGACCCCTTCGTGCATCGCCAGGTGCGCCACATTGCGGGGCGGGATTTCGACGTCCACTGCACCCTGAGCACCGTCGTGGTCACGCCGGACATGCTGACGTCGCTCGACACCCTGGTGCTGGACTTGAACCTGCCTGACGGCGATGCCATCGGCTTCATGCAGGGACTGGGCGAGAGTGCGCGTGACATTCGCCTGATTCTGGTGAGCGGCTTGGAGGCCAAGACCATTCGACTGACGGCGACCGTGGCGCGGCAGCTGCAATTCCGGTCAGTGGAGATCGCAGCCAAGCCGTTGTCGGCCGTGAAGCTTGCCCCCTTGCTGCAGTGCAGCGTGCCCCGCGCAGACAGCGTCGCCGAGTCACCCGGTGCGCCCGTGCTGCCGGGCAGCCAGACGCTGGAGGAGGAGCTGCACCGGGCACTGGCGCGCAATGAATTTCTCTCCCACTTCCAGCCGCAGTTCGATCTCAACAGCCGACGCTGCACGGGTGCGGAAGCATTGTGCCGCTGGGCGCATCCGCGGCTCGGCCTGATCGGACCGGCTTCCATCATCGACACGCTGGAAGGCGGCCCGCTGTCCATGGCGTTCTCGCTCTACATGCTCGACGATGCCATCGAGCGCTTCAAGGCCGCGACGGCCGGCACCGAGTTCGCCGGCACGCTGAGCGTGAACATGCCGGTGTCGGCACTGGAGAGCACGCGCCTCGCCAATCACGTGTCCGAGATCCTGCGGCGCCATGATTTCCCGGCGCAGCGCCTGACCGTGGAGATCACGGAGCGTGGCATCAGCCGGGACGCCGCCTGTAGCAGCGCCACCATCGCCAGCCTGCGCATCCGTGGCGTGCGTATCTCGCTGGATGATTTCGGCACTGGGTATTCCAGTTTCGAGAAGCTGAAGGACCTGGCCATCGACGAGATCAAGATCGACAAGCACTTCGTGGCCGACGTGATCGACTCACGCACCTCGCAAACGCTGGTGCAGGCCGCGATCAGCATTGCCGATGAAATGGGACTGCGTGTGGTGGCGGAGGGCATCGAGACACCGGCAGCAGCTGACTGGCTCGCAGCCCAGGGGCATCTGCTCGGGCAGGGCTATCTGTATGCGCGACCACTCGACCCGACGAGCTTTCGCGAGTGCGTGCTGCAGCAGACCACACCACCGGACACACCGCGCAGGGCCGTCACGCCTGCGCGTCCGTCGACGCGGCACCAGGATCCGCTGACACAGCCTCAGCACTGAACACGCTGACCTGCGCAAACCCCGCTGCCTGCATGTGGGCTGCGTGCAGACGACTCATGACCCCCTTGGCGCAATACAGCAGATAGGGCTGCGACGGAGCAAGCCCGGACAGCTTCGCTGGCAGCTCGTAGAAGGGAATGCGCAGCAGCGGCAGCGCCTGCAGCGCGACGGGCAACGCCTGCGACTCCTGTTCCTGCGGATGACGGATGTCGATGAGGGTGGCGCCCGCCAGCGGCAGAGGACTCGTCAGCACCGCCGCCTGGGTGCCGAAACTCTCCATCACACGATCGATCATCTGGAACTGCGCATCCTTGACCGCTGCATCCAGAATGGCGAAGTCGAACAGCGCTTCCTGCTCGGCGATGCGCTGCGGACAGGCCCTGGTGGTCGGCTTCTGCGACACCGCCCCACAGAACTCAGGCACGTGCCGCGAGAACTCCTCGGTGCCGATGCGCCGCGCGATGTCGATGATGTCCTGCTTGTCGGTCACGATCAGCGGCCGCAGCAGCACCTTGTCGGTCACCTGGTCGATGACCGCGAGGTTGGCCAGGGTCTGACTCGCGACCTGGGCCACGCATTCCCCCGTCACCAGCGCCTGGATGCGCAGTTGATCCGCCACACGCGTCGCGGCACGCAGCATCATGCGCTTGAGAATAACGCCACGCAGGCCGGGCTCGAGCTTCGCTGCCATCTCGTCGACCACGGCCTCGAAAGGCACGGTCACGAACTTCACCCGATGGGATGCCCCGAAGCGCATCCACAGATAGAGCGCGACGTCCTTCACGGCCAGCTCGTGCTCGCGGCCGCCCAGACGGAAGCAGCAGAAATGCGTCACCAGGCCCCGCCGCATGGTCAGGAAGCTGGCCACCGAGGAGTCGAAGCCACCGGAAATCAGGGACAGCACGTCGTCCTGGGTGCCCAGCGGATAGCCGCCCAGCCCCTTGAAGCTGCGCTCGACCACGAACAGCTCGTCATGGTGAATCTCGACCTTCACGACGATCTCGGGTGCGGTGAGATCGACGCGCGCCGTGGGGCAGTGCTGCAGCAGATGACGCCCGACGTGGCGCTCCACATCCAGCGAATTCCAGGGGTGGCTGCCCGTGCGCTTGCAGCGCACGGCAAAGCGCTTGCCCGGCAGCAGGCTGGCATAGTGGGTCAGCGTCTGCTCGGCCACGCCGTCCAGATCGGGCAGCGGCAGCTTGCGCACGAGCAGGAACAGCGCGATGCCCGGGGTGTGCTCAAGCAGCTGGATCACCTGCCGCTGCGCCTCGGCATCCGCTTCAGGCACCTGCACCTCGAGACTGTCCCAGTCTCCGCGCACCTGGATGTCGGGATGAATGCGGGCGGACTGCGTACGCAGGCTGCGGCGCAGCACCCGGATGTTGCGATGGCGGACATCCCGACTCTTGATGATGATCTCGGGGCTGAAACGGACGACTAACAGCATGACGAAGGCTCGATACAGGAAGGCAGAAACGCGAAACGCTCTATTATGGTGCGCCTGCCTTGTTGGCGCCCCGTTATGGTGCAAATGGAGCGGAGGGGGATCGATCGACCGGCCTGGAAGCGGCGGATTTGCTCGCGTGCAGGGCTTCCGGCGACTGGCATATATTTTGCTCCACCCCTGCACACAAGGCCAGCTTGCGCGCTATTA